>NZ_RZPL01000189.1:0-8543 GCF_004022805.1 Mesorhizobium sp. M7A.F.Ca.CA.002.04.1.1
TACCGGGGCCGCCCGCCTTCACATCGCCGTTCGCCACGATCGTCACATTGGCCGTCGCCGACAGCGTCTCAACGTCGATGCCGATCCTGCCGGCAGCCAGCGCCGTCACCGCGCCCGTCGTGACGCCGATGTTGCCGCCCGTCGCCGTGTCGCGCACCACGATGCCGCCGCCACTCGTCGAGCTGCTGGCGCCGGATATATCGACCGTGACCGTGCCCGGGCCATAGTTCTGAATATTCACCGCATCGTCGCTGCCGCCGACGAAGCCGCCCGCGCCCGTCACCGAGAGATTACCCGTGCCGCCGCCGCCACCAATCAAGGTCAGGCCGGAACGCGCGCCCATCACCGTGCCGGCGACCTGCACGTCCACCGCGCCACCACCGTTCGCGACGATGCCGTCAAAGGATGTGCCGGTCACCGCACCATTGGCGATCACGCTGATCATGCCCGTGCCGGAGTTACCTGCGAGGATGCCTGCAGTGCCCGAGACGTTGCCGTTGGTCGTCACATCGATTGTGCCTGTGCCTGTGCCGGTCCCTATTGCATAGACCGCCTGACCGCCCGTCGAGGTCACCGCACCCGTTGTTATCGAGACATCGCCCCGGCCCTGAGCGAAGACGCCAAGGCCCGACGCCATTGTCGCGGTGACCGGTCCCATCGCCTTCACCGTCGTCGAGCCGTTGCCCAAGTTCTGCGCGATAATGCCGTTGCCTGCGTCGATGGCGCCGTTCGCCGTGATATCGATGTTGCCAGTTCCTGTGGAGGAAACTCGACCCAAGATACCGGTATTGCCCGCCGTCACATCGCCGTTCGCCACGGTCGTGAGATTGCCTGCCGTCGAAGACGACTGGACGTCGATACCGAACATGCCAGCAGCCAGCGCCGTCACCGCGCCCGTGGTGACATCGATGGAGCCACTCGCCGCCGTGTTACGCACCACAATGCCTGAGCCGGCAGCCGCCGTGATATCGCCGGTGGCATCGACATCGATCGAGCCCAGGCCATTCTGCTTTATTGCGAAGGCATCGCCACTGCCGTTATTGGTGATCGCGCCGCTGCCTGTGTACGTGATCAGGTTGGAGGCGGCATCGATATTGAGTGCCGCGGTCCCGCCGGCTGTTGGCGTGTTGCCCGCATCGACACTGATCGTGCCGTTGTTGACGACCATGACGGCGCCATTGCCGGTATTCTCGATCGCGAGGCCAAATCCGCTGACCGTCGCCCCGGCATCGATCGCGAGGTGGGCCGTAAACGGTGAAGAAAATGAATAGCCCCGGTCGTTGGGAGGAGCAGCCGGATTGACGGCATTGACCGTGGAGGTGGTGCCGCACTGCACATCAGTTCCCAGAGTGACCGTACATGCCGCCTGCGCCTGCGGGGAAAAGAAAACAGCCGAGCCGGCGAAACCGGCCATGCCGATTGCGAAACGCAGTGCCGAGCGACTGGCCTGCGAGAGGAGTTGCGCGCGCAAGGAAACGAGTGGGTAGGCTTTGTCTGCCGAAAAACCGTAGAGTCTCATGATAGGCCCGCCCCATCGTCCAATAAATGCAATCTGCCGTCATCAGAACAGCCCAAGCAAAGCAATGCTTCGAGCAAATCAGTGCTTCAGATTCGCAATAACGGATGATGGGTGGGCGATATATATATCAAATGCCATAGACCGGCCAAAGAGTGGCGCACTGTCGCTGGCTCGCCACAGTCGCAACGCCCTGCACTCGAAGAACCTTAATGTGCTATTGCAGCTTGTTAGGGCAGAAGACGAAATGCATTCAGCAGCGCAATGAGCTGACTCTGCCTCTGCGTATCTGTCTTGCGAAAAATCTTGTCCAGATGAACGCGTGCGGTGCCGTAGGCCATGTTTTCCCTGATCGCTATTTCCTTCAAGGACAATCCGCTTGCGAGCGCGAGCGCGACGGAAGCTTCTTTCCCTGTCAGCCCAAAGGTTTTTCGCAGTTGATCGGCTAAGCTCGTCGACAGGGCCAAACGTGATTCGCGCGCCAGCACCACCGCGCAAGGTCCAGCCGACAGGCCGAACATCTCGCCGTCGGGCAACAATCCAATCGACAATACCAGTTGGTCGCCGCGCTCCGACCGCAAGATCAAATCGGCAGCCGAAATGGGAAACTCGCTCTCGTCCACCCGGCAGACTCGTGCGACCGCACGTTGCAGCATTTGGGTTTGCGTGGAATCGGAGGTGGCCAGATGGCCACCGTTCGCCGTCAGCAGAGTGATCGGCTGTACCAAAAGTCTTTGCGCGGCGTCATTCATGTCAAGGATGCGCAGGCGCGGATCGACGATAAAGCCGGCGAAGGGCAGGTGGCCGAGCAGCGATCGGAGCACAGGTCGCGCCTCGAAATGTCGGCCCAAACCCGCAGCGCGCTGCAGATGAGGCGTGATCAGGGCGAGCATCGCACGATCATCGGCGTCGAACGCCGGCTGCCCTCGGCCTCGCTGCACGTCGAAAAACCAGTAGTTCTTTTCCGACGCGCGCAGATTGCAGAACATGCCGTCATACATGTCCTGCGGCATCATCCATTCGTTCCAGACGGAGGTGCGTTCAATACGGTGCCGCCCAATCAACTGGGTGTCGCTAAAAACCCGGCCAAGCGGCGCGGCCACACGCGGCGCAAAGAGTTCGTTGGTCGCGAAATGGTCAAGGAAAATCCTGTCCCAATAGGGGTCGCGGCTCGGTGAGACGCAAAAGCTATCCTCGACATTGGCCCAGTCGATGCCCGAGAAACAGGCTCTGGAGCCATGAAACATGGCTTGCAACTGAAGGACCACGTCAAGCCAAATCGATTGATCGTAGGCGGCCTCATATATGCGACCGATCACTACCGACAGGCGCTCGTGAGAGATCGAATATCCCATAAGCCTTGCGAAATATACAACCAGAATGAAGTGTTAGCATACCTCTGATTGCGGTCGATGCAAGGGATAGAACGTCGAATGAGCAGGGGGGTTACCAGTGCTGACGCCCAAGGTCAGGAGAAAGCAGACATGATGTTTGACGCTTCACCCTTACGTCCACGGAGGCGGAAATCGGCGTACTCAGTTCTGTATGCTCTGTATGCCCTTCTCGATCGAATGGCGGAGGAAGTGGGATTCGAACCCACGGTGAGCTTGCACCCACGCCGGTTTTCAAGACCGGTGCCTTAAACCGCTCGGCCATTCCTCCATCGTGGTTTTTCAACCATTTGGGCAGCGCGGGGCCAACTCGTTTGGCCTGTGGCACCGGATTGGCACCGAAGGCGCTCCCGGCTGGTTCACGCCTCATTCCTGTAAAGCGGCATTGAGGGCTGCGTCAACCACCACTGTGTCGGTTCCTGCCGTCCTGGCAGGCTCTGAGTTTGTCGGAATCGAGCACCGGAACTCGCTATCCCATTGGTGCATGATGAAGAAGGAGCCCGCCGACTGGCGAATCCCTACGGGTCAGCCTCTTGGGACAGCTGCGGTATCCCGCAGATTTAACTTTCGCCAAGGGAACAGCTACTGGTGAGGAAGGCCGAAGCTGCAAATCGGCTCCGGCCTGTACGGTCCTCAGTCTTTGCAATTTTCGTCCGCCTTTGCCGCCGCGGCCTTATCACCGTGCTGCTGCGCCTCGATATCCTGCTGCGAGGTTGCAAGGTTTTTGTCGCCCCCGCCTTCAGCGCCCGCCAATGGCATCGTGGTGCCATCCTTGGCGGCTGGCTTGTTCGCGTTGCCCATGGCCTTCGGAGTCTCTAAAGGCGCGTGGGTTCCATCTTTCGAAATACCGGCGGTCTGTCCGGCATCGGTCCCGGTGTTCGAAGCTGACTTGTCCGGACATGCGGCGATCGCAGACCCGGCAGAAAGCGACATCGCGATCGCGACCATCAATGAAGTCATTTTCATCATGCTCGTCCTTCTGTTCGAGTGCCCTGCGGATGAAACTAGCGGCGCATTTCTTTGTTCCGGCGGTCGGTCCGCTGCCCGACAAAGCCCGGTCAACCGGCAGACACGGCGGGCAGGAGCGAAGCCAGGCTTTCTGTGGCAGAGGGCATCACATCTCTCGCGTGGAAGCACGAAAACCGTTACTTTTCAGAGAGCTCTTACGGTGGAGACGCCACAATCTTGCCCGGTTGCGGCCACAATCGGTTAATACCGTGATAAGCAATTCCTGCGCACAAAGGATCGGGGTTTTAAGCGTCGTTGGTATTGTCGGGTGAGTGTTTTGGCTCCTCTGGTGGTTGAACGCGACGCCTTGAGTTGAGACTGAAGGGGACATCAGGAAAATGCAGGCTGTGACGCCACCGCGTCTTCGTCGCGCTGCTACCGTCGCGTTGTTCGCCATGTCGGCTGCCTTGCTGGCCGCCTGCGCGTCGCAGCCTGAGCCGAAAGCGATGGTCAACAAGAAGACCCGCTCCAAGGAGTATTTCGCCGAATCCGAATATGGCGTGAAGGCAAGCCCGCGTGTGATCTCCCGGAACGGGCGCATCCAACGTGGCGGCGGCAGGGATCAGCTTGGCAAACCCTATCAGGTCCGTGGCAAGTGGTATTACCCGAAGGAAGACAAGCGCTACGCCAAGGTCGGCCTCGCCTCCTGGTATGGCGACGCCTTCCATGGCCGGCTTACCGCCAATGGCGAAGTCTACGACATGACCCATCTGACGGCGGCGCACCCGACCATGCCGCTGCCAAGCTATGCCCGCGTCACCAATCTCAAGACCGGCAGTTCGGTCATCGTTCGCGTCAACGATCGCGGCCCATATCACGAAGGCCGCATCATCGACGTATCGGAGCGCGCTGCCCAGATGCTTGACTATGCCAACACCGGCACCGCTCAGGTGAAGGTCGAATATGTCGGCCGCGCGCCGCTCGACGGCGATGACGACCAGTATCTGATGGCCTCCTATCATCCCGGCAACAGGGCGCCAGACCCGTCGGATGGACTGCCGACCGGCGTCATGGTCGCCATGAACGGGCCGTCGCCAAGCCTGCCTGCCGGCACTGCTGCCGTGCCGTTTCCGGGCCAGTTGACAGATACCGGTTCTGTCCAGCCGATCATGTCGACGCAGTCGTCGGCCTATGGCGATCTGGCGCTTCCGGATTTCGGCCCGATCGTGCCGGAGCGTCCGCAGATCAATCTGCCGCCGCAATCGCCGTTTGCCGTGGCCTCGCTGTCCTATGCCGACGAGCGGGTCGAACGCGCCTCAAATGCCTTCGCCGCGATGGGTGGCGACGGCATGTCGCCGGCCGATGTGCTCCAATCATGGAAGCGGCAGCCGCCAGCGGCCGGTCCGTCCACTGACTACGTCGCGGCTGGTTCGTTCGAGGATGCAGCGGAGGCCAAGCGTGTTGCCGCTGAGCTTGCCGCATACGGCAAGATCGAGATCCAGCGTTCGGAACTCGATGGCGAGGATTGGTATTCGGTCAATCTCTATCCCGATGGCCACCGCAATCTCGATGATTTGCTGCAGGCTGCCTGGTCGCATGGCGCGCCCGATGCGCTGGCTGTGCGCAACTGAGCGCAAGCCTGATGGGATTTCCGCTGCGCGGTTGATCCGCCGCGCAAAAAGCCTGATACTTTTCGCGGGCTTGCCGGCGGTGCCGGCCAACGGGTCGAACATCATGCAATTTCGCTTGCTCCCGCCTCTCGCCGGGCTTCTGGTTTTTGGCTTGCTGCTGTTTTTCCAGGCTCCGGCCGGTGCACAGCTGTTCGAGACCAAGGCCGCGCAGGCCTTCATGATCGATGCCGAGACCGGGACGGTGCTGTTTTCCAAGGAGGCCGACAAGCCGATACCGCCGGCCTCGATGGCCAAGCTGATGACCATGGAAGTGGTTTTCAATGCCATCAAATCCGGCCGCCTGAAGCTCGACGATACGTTCGTGGTCAGCGAGAACGCCTGGCGCAAGGGTGGCGCGCCTTCGGGAACATCGACGATGTTCGCCAAGCTCAAGTCGTCGATCCGGCTCGAAGACCTGATTCAGGGCGTGACCGTGCAGGCGGCCAATGACGGCTGCATCGTCATCGCCGAAGGCATGTCGGGATCCGAAGACAATTTTGCCGTGCAGATGACCGAACGCGCCCGCCAGATCGGCCTCAAGACGTCGACTTTCGTCAATTCGACCGGCCTGCCGGCGGATGGCCAGCAGACGACCGTGCGCGAGCTGGCGCAGCTCGCCCTGCACCTGTGGCGCGATTATCCGGATTTCTATCGCTATTATGCCCAAAAGGATTTCACCTGGAACAAGATCTCACAGAGGAACCGCAATCCGCTGCTGGCGATGGACATCGGCGCCGACGGCCTGGCGGTCGGGGCGAGCGAGGCAGCCGGCTTCGGCATCGTCGGTTCGCTCAGCCACAATGGTACCCGCGTGATCGCGGCGATGAGCGGGCTGGCCTCGGACAAGGAGCGCGCCGAGGAAGCGCGAAAGCTGCTCGACTGGGGTGTCCGCTCCTTCGAGAAGACCGAAATTTTCGCCAGGGACGAGGTGGTTGGAGAAGCCCAGGTTTTCGGCGGCGCCAAATCCGGGGTGACGCTGAAGGCAAAGGGACCGATCGACATCTTCCTGCCGATCACCAACCGCGACAAGCTGACGGCCAGGATCGTCTATGACGGCCCGGTTGCAGCACCGGTGGAGGAGGGGCAGCCGGTGGGTGCGCTGCGCGTCTGGATCGGCGATACGCTGAGCCAGGAGACGCCGCTTTTCGCTGCCGAATCGATCGGCGTCGGCACGCTGCCGCAGCGCGCGCTCGATGCCGTCAAGGAACTGGTGATCGGCTGGCTGCGCTAACGCATGTCGCTCAAAACCAGCCATGGTTTTGGGGAACGGCATGCATAAGGGCAAAAAATCGACGGCATGGACGTTTGGCCCAACGCGGACTATCTAGAGCGCTACAATCCCATTCAGCCATGGACAAGAAGGCCTCTCGGTTGGCACGCGGTTTTTTCATCACCTTCGAAGGCGGCGAGGGGGCAGGCAAGTCGACGCAGATCGAGCGGCTGGCCAGGAAGATGCGCGCCAAGAAATACGACGTGCTGCTTACCCGCGAACCCGGCGGCTCGCCGGGCGCCGAAGCGGTCAGGCATGTGCTGCTGTCGGGCGCAGCCGAACCGTTCGGGCCGAAGATGGAAGCGCTGCTGTTCGCCGCCGCGCGGTCCGATCATGTCGAGCAGGTGATCCGGCCGGCGGTCGAGCGTGGCTCCATCGTGCTTTGCGACCGCTTCCTCGATTCCTCACGCGTCTATCAGGGCGTCACCGGCGGCATCGATCCGGCGTTCATGGATGCGCTGGAACAGGTCGCCATCAACGGCATGATGCCGGACATGACGCTGATCTTCGACATCGACCCAGCGGAAGGCCTGAGGCGCGCAACGCTGCGGCGCGGCGCCGAGGCAGTCGCCGACCGTTTCGAAAAGGAGACGCTGGCGATCCACCAGGCCCGCCGCGAGGCGTTTCTGGCGATCGCCAAGGCCGAGCCGGAGCGCTGCATCGTCGTCGACGCAGCCGCCGAGCCCGACGCGGTTGAGAACGTCGTCACCGCGGCAGTGTTCGCGGCGCTGGCGGCGAGAGCGCCGGCACGCGACAGGCAGGCGACGCCGGCATGATCTTCGAGCGCATCGCACCCGAGCAGCACGACACGCTCGACGGCGTGCCGGAGCCCTCCGAAACGCCCCTTCTGGTCGGGCACGGCCAGGCTGCAGGCGTGCTCACCGCCGCCTATCGCGCCGGCAAGCTGCCGCATGCGCTGATCTTTTCCGGGCCAGTCGGCATCGGCAAGGCGACGCTCGCCTTCCACCTTGCGCATCATCTGCTGAAGCACCCGGATTTCGCGCAGGCGCCGGAAAGCCTTGCCGCTCCCGATCCGGCGTCGTCGCTGTTTCGCCAGATCGCCACCGGGGCGCATCCTTCCGTGCTGCATCTGACCCGGCCGCTGAACGACAAGACCAAGAGTTTCAAGACGGTCGTCACCGTCGATGAGATCCGCAAGGTCAGCCGCTTCCTGTCGCTGACCTCGCATGACGGCAGCTACCGGGTCGTCATCGTCGACCCCGCCGACGACATGAACACCAATGCCGCCAATGCCTTGCTGAAAAATCTTGAAGAGCCGCCGGCACGGACTCTGTTCATCCTGATTGTCCACGCGCCGGGCAGCCTGCTGCCGACGATCCGGTCGCGCTGTCAGGTGGTGAGATTGAACCCGCTCGACGCCGACGACCTGATGACGGTGCTGGAAACGACCGAGCCGGCGCCGCCTGAGGATCCGGCGGCGCGCGCGGCACTGGCCGAGCGGGCAGGGGGCAGCGCCCGCACCGCGATCCTCTTGACGCAGTATGGCGGGTTGGAGATCGCTTCGACGCTCGACGCTCTGGTCACCGGGAAAAAGAGCGATGTCGGCGGCGCGTTCCGCCTCGCCGAAGCCGTGGCCGGCCGCGATCAGGCGATCCAGTTCGATATCTTCAACCGCCGGGTGCTAGACCTGTTGTCGGACGCGGCAAGCCAGGCAGCACTGGCTGGCGATCTCGCACGAGCCAAAACGCTGTCGGACACTTGGCATGAGGCGCTGGACGCTATATCTG
>NZ_RZPL01000018.1:0-19259 GCF_004022805.1 Mesorhizobium sp. M7A.F.Ca.CA.002.04.1.1
AGTGAGGATGGTTCTGAGGTCATGGCTGACGCCGGTCAGCATGGCGGTGCGCTGTTCGATCTGGCGTTCGATGCGCTCGCGCATCTGCATGAAGGCAAAGCCGGCGCGGCGAACCTCCTCGGCGCCGCGCGGCCGGAAATCGCGCGGCATCGGCCGGCCCTTGCCAAAGCTTTCGGCGGCTTCGGCAAGCATCAGGATCGGCCGGATCTGGTTGCGCAGGAAGGGAATGGCGATCATCAACAGCACCAGCGAGGTGCCGACCATCCAGATCAGGAAGATGTGGGTGTTAGAGGCATAGGCCTGGCTGCGGCGCACGAAGACGCGCAGCACCTTGCCCTCGAGCTGCACGCGTACCTCGACGATGTTGGAGTTGCCGACCGTGTCGATCCAGAACGGGCGGTTGATCTGGCGGGTGATCTCGGACGAGAGAACATCATCCAAAATCGAGAAAAACGGCTTTGGACCGGGCGCGGGGAGTGGGTCGGGCGGCAAGAGGTCGACCTTCAGCTGCATGCGGTCCTGGGCGATGCGGATTATGTTGGTGTAGTCGGCATCGCGCGGATAGGTCTCGATCAGGTCGATGATGGCGGCGATGTCGCGCACGGTGGCCTGCGACAGGCGCTGCGTCACGGTTGCCCAGTGACGTTCCATGAAGACGAAGGCGACGACCGATTGCAGCAGGATCATCGGCGCGATGACGATGATCAGCGAGCGGGCATAGAGCCGCTTGGGCATATAGAGCGAGACGAGGCGCCAGAAGCGGTTCCAGGCGCGCGGCACCGCCTTCAGCGTCCGCGCAGCGCGTGCGCTCAAGCCGCCATTGCCCGGCTGTTCCAGTTCCGTGGTTGCCATTCGCTCTTTTCGCTTGCCCGCAGCCGTTCAGCCGGCCGCAGGCGGCATTCTATTCCACGCTGAGCCGATACCCAATACCGCGTACGGTCTGGAGCCAGACCGGATTGGACGGATCGCGCTCGATCTTGCGGCGCAGCCGGTTGATCTGGACGTCGATGGTGCGCTCGCCGACTTCCGAATCGTCGCCGACAAGCTCGTGGCGGGGTATCGTCTCGCCCGCCCGCGCGGCGAAGATCGCCAGGATCTCCTGCTCGCGATCGGTCAGCTTCAACGCCTCGCCGCCACGCTTCAATTCGCGCCGGGCGATCTGGAACGTGTAGGGGCCGAAGACCAACTGCTCGACCTTGGGCGTGGTCGCCGGGCCACCGCGGCGCAGGATGTTGTTGATGCGCAGGATCAGCTCGCGCGGATCGAACGGCTTTGGCAGATAGTCGTCGGCGCCAGCCTCCAGCCCTGAGATGCGGCTGTCGGTCTCCGACAGCGCTGTGAGCATCAGGATCGGTACGTTCTTTTCGGCCCGCAGCGACTTGGTCAGGTCGACGCCCGTCTCGCCGGGCATCATGACGTCCAGCACCAGAAGGTCGAAGTCGAGGCCGGCAAGCTTGCGCCTGGCTTCGCCGGCATTGCCGGCAACGGTGACGCGAAAGCCATTTTCGGTCAGATACTGCTTGAGAAGATTGCGGATGCGGGTGTCGTCGTCGACGACAAGCAGATGCGGCGCGTCGTCGTCCGGCGCGGCCGCGTGATCGACCCGTTCAGTGCTCTCCATGGCTTTTCCCTGACATTTTTGCGGACCCAACGTCGATCTGCGCCCTCAGTTCCGGATTGACCATCGCTTCGAGGAACCGTTCCACCAAGGTCCGTTCGGTTACTCCGGAATCCCCCAATGCAGCATGGATGCGGCGCGACTGTGGCCGCGCCAGCGCCAGCGCCAGCGCACGGCCTTTGGCTGTCGGATAAAGTTCGCGCTGGCGGCGGTCGCGCGGACCTTGCAACTGCACGATATGGTCGGTGTCGATCAGTTGCTTGAGCACACGGGCCAGGCTCTGCTTGGTGATCTTCAGCACGTCGAGCAGTTCGGCGACCGTCAGGCCCGGCCTGCGGTTGACGAAATGCAGCACCCGGTGGTGGGCCCGGCCGAAGCCGTAATCGGCCAGGATCTGGTCCGGATCGGAGGTGAAGTCGCGATAGGCAAAGAAGAGCAGCTCGATGATGGCGAAGTCGATGCCGTCCTCGACCGACATTGCGGTCCTGATCGGTTTTCCGGCGGCTGGGCTTCGATCCGTCATTATTTCTCCGTGGGAAAGAGAGATTATGTCAGTACTATTGACGTAATTTCCCTGCAATGGTAATTTTTGACAAGCTTTTGGGCGGATTGCGAACGAAAAGGCAAGGGAAGCCGGTTTTTCCGGAATTTCCTAAGTTTGCCAGAGCGCAATTATCCGCCTACGCTCCACCATAAAAGCCGCTTTGGGCGGCCGACACGAAACACACAACGATACAACTATCCGGGCTGCCGCCCGTGGGAGGTTACCATGGCATCCGTTCCCTTCGATCAACTCGATGGCTTCATCTGGATGAACGGCGAATTCGTCCAATGGGGTGACGCCAAGATCCATGTGCTGACGCACGGGCTGCATTACGCCAGCGCTGTTTTCGAGGGAGAGCGCGCCTATGGCGGCGAGATCTTCAAGCTCAACGAACACACCGAGCGCCTGCATGAATCGGCACGCCTGCTCGGTTTCAAGATCCCCTATTCGGTGGCCGAGCTCAACGACGCCTCTTCCACGCTTCTCAAGAAGCAGGGTTTCCAGGACGCCTATGTCCGGCCGATCGCCTGGCGCGGCAGTGAGCAGATGGGCGTCTCGGCGCAGAACAACCGCATCAACTGCGCCATCGCCATCTGGCAATGGCCAAGCTATTTCGATCCTGCGCAGAAGCTGAAAGGCATCCGTCTCGATGTGGCGGAATGGCGCCGGCCCGACCCGCGCACCGCGCCTTCCAAGTCGAAGGCCGCCGGGCTCTACATGATCTGCACCATGTCCAAGCACGCCGCCGAGGCCAAGGGCTATGCCGATGCCATGATGCTCGACTGGCGTGGCCAGGTCGCCGAAGCGACCGGAGCCAACATCTTCTTCGTCAAGGACGGCAAGATCCACACACCCAAGCCCGACTGCTTCCTCGACGGCATCACCCGCCGCACGGTCATCGGGCTGGCCAAGGATCGCGGCCTTGAGGTGATTGAACGCGCCATCCTGCCGGAAGAGCTGGAAAGCTTCGAGCAGTGCTTCCTGACCGGGACGGCAGCGGAAGTGACGCCGGTTTCGGAGATCGGGCCTTACCGATTCGAGGTCGGCGAAATAGCCAAGAATCTTATGAATGACTATTCTGCGGCCGTTCAGCCCAAGCACGCGATCGCCGCAGAATAACGAAAGTCACAGCTTTTTTAGGAAGTAGGGGCGGTTTTCGGGCCGCCCCTTTTATTTCAGCGTTTCTGCATTTGACTTTCGTCCAATTCGGCGTCTCATGATGGTGTCGGCCCGGGAGGCTGACAGCTATGGAGGGACTAATCATATGGACATGAACACGCTTCTTCCGATCATCATACAGGTGATTACTGGCATCATCGGTGGTCAGGCGGTCGGTGCGGCGCTCAAGACGGCGGCGATGGGTCAGCTTCCCAAAATCCTGGGCGGAGCCATTGGCGGCGTCGGTGGTGCGGCGATCCTCGGCAGCCTGCTGGGTGGCGGTGCGGTCGATCCGGCGGCTGCGGCAGCAGCAACGAGCGGTCTCGGCAGCGCGCTGAACCTGCAGAACATCGTCGGCGGCGCCGGCGGCGGCGCGATCCTGACCGCCATTCTCGGCGCGGTCATGGGCGCCATGAAGAAGTAAGCAGGCCGTTTCGGTCTTTTCAAATGGGCGGCTTCGGCCGCCCATTTCCGTTTTGGGGCTACTGACTGTTCGTCTTTCGAGGGTGGACGCCCTTTGTCCGCGCCTCTACATCACCCGTGAACATCGAAAGGACGATCATGGGTCAGCTCAATGCCGGCATCGTGCCGGTCACACCGTTCCAGCAGAATTGCACCATCCTGTTCGACATGGATGACAAGCATGGCGTCGTCGTCGATCCGGGCGGCGATATCGACAAGGTACTGGCGGTGCTGAAGGACAATGCGATCTCAGCCGGAGCTATCTGGATAACGCATGGCCACATCGACCATGCCGGCGGTGCAATGGAGTTGAAGGAGGCGCTCGGCGTCGAGATCATCGGTCCGCATGAGGCCGACAAGTCGCTGCTCGACAATCTGGAAAACCAGGGCAAGCGCTACGGCATCGCCGGAGCGCGCAACTGCGTGCCCGACCGGTTCCTGGCCGAAGGCGAGACCGTGTCGTTCGGCGGCCATGTGTTCGAGGTGCTGCACTGCCCCGGCCATGCGCCCGGTCACGTCGTCTACTACAACCGCGCAGCCAAGTTCGCCCATGTCGGCGACGTGCTGTTCCGCGGCTCGGTCGGCCGCACCGACCTGCCGGGCGGCGACCACACGGCGCTGATCGCTTCGATCAAGGACAAGCTCCTGCCGCTCGGCGACGACATCGGCTTCATCTGTGGCCACGGTGCCGGCGGACGTTTTGGCGAGGAGAGGCGGACCAATCCTTTTTTGACTTGAACCAGGCTCGGAACCGTAGCTGTTTTTCATCAGCCTCAAGCAGACCGTTGACATTGTAGAGACCACAACAAAAAAGCGCTGGCCTTGCGGTCAGCGCTTTTCTGTTTTGGGGCAGGGAAGCCCTTGGTTAGTTGGCAGTGCAGAAATGCTGTTCGCCGTCATTGCCGGTGAACGTGCCGGTACGGGAATTGAAGCTGCGGTAGCGGTCCGAGCAATATTCGTACCAGTCACGCGTCCACGGTTCGGCATAACGATTGGCGTAGACCACCCGCGGCTCCGCATAATAGCGGCGGACCGGGGCCGGGCGCACCACGACGTCACGATCGTAGTAACCGTCATCGTAGTAGCGGTCAGCGTCGGGCGGCGGGCGGTCATTGGCCAATGCGCCACCGATCAGCGCCCCGGCCGCGAGGCCGAGCACGCCGGCGGCAATGGCATCGCCATTGCCATGATGGCCATGATGACGGCGCCAGTCGCGCGCATTGGCGGCGGGCAAGGCCGTGAGCGTGGTGGCGGCCACGGCAGCGGCCAGGACGGCGGTTTTGAAAATTCGGTTCATGTCGGTCTCCTTCGTTCCGGCCCGTGCAGTTTCGGGGATGCGGTCCGGCTTTACCGAAGACTAATATGCGACCGTGGCTGAACGGGGGCTGAACGGATTTTAACGTGTTTATTCAAAACGGACGTCAAAAATCACAGGCTCTCAAGGGAGCGATCTGCCCGGGAGCGCCGGTTCGAAGCCGGCTCAGCCGACCGACAGGTTGACGGCCTTGGGACCCTTGCCGCGCTTATCCGGCTCGGTATCGAACGACACTTTCTGCCCATCCTCGAGGCCGGGAAGACCGGACGCCTGCACAGCTGAAATATGGACGAAAACATCCTTCGCGCCATCATCGGGCGTGATGAAGCCGAAGCCCTTGGCATGATTGAAGAATTTGACGGTGCCGGTCTGCGGCATGGGAAGCTCCTTTGTCCCATAAACTCCAGTCTCGGGCCGGCAAATGCCCGAGTGGAAATTTGTCCTTTATTTTAGCGTCATCGGCAAGAGAAAGTTTTGCGGGCGTCTAAAGCACGTTGCGGCATGCTTCGGGTCTTTGTTTTTATGCAAGTCGTTGCCCAGAACCCGGCCGCTTGGGCGACATCACTGGCCCGCGCCTTCGATAAGGAAAAGGCGCGACGAAGATCGCCGCGCCTTTCAAAATTCAGATCCCTCTCCAGGCCAGGTGCAGGCATGGAGCCTCCGTCGCACGTCTAAGTGACATGCGGCGCGCCGATGGCTCAGGCTGCGCGGAGGTTGACGGCCTTGGGGCCCTTGCCCATGCGGTCCGGCTCGACGTCGAAGGTGACCTTCTGGCCATCAACGAGCGTGCGCAAGCCGGAAGCTTCGATCGCGGAGATATGGACGAACACATCCTTGGCGCCACCATCGGGCGTGATGAAACCGAAGCCTTTGGTCGCGTTGAAGAATTTAACGGTGCCGGTCTGGGCCATTGGGGAAACTCCTTCACCCGTTCAGTCTTTGGTGGTCCCGCCCGCCGCCTGGCGCAAAGGGCAGTTCCCGGTGGTTGCTTCGGCAGTCATGCATTGGCGCATGGTCAAACCCCCCGCCGAAAACGGGGCCGTCAGAGATTCACAGTATCGGGGAAAGGTCGTCCAAAACGTTCCGCTCTCCGGGTCGCAAATGCCCGAACACGGAATTTATCGCACGGAAACGTGATGGTTGCAAGATACCGCCGCGGGCCGCCGTACTGGCGCGTCCCGACGCATCAATCGACTGACCTGAGCATCGATGGGCTCGGCATAGGCTTGCTTGCCGGCCGGGTCATCGGCCAGAACCGGGCCACGAATGGGCCAGATGTCGAGGTGGCCGAGGAGGTCGACGCCGCCTACAGCCCCAGCGCGTTTCCGACTGAAAGGGCTGCAAACGGGGGTTGCATTTGGCAAGGGAATGGCGAGGATCGGCAACCGGGGACGCGATCGTGGGAGATCATCATGAAATATCTGGCGGCAATCTTTTCGCGGCAGGGTTTTGTCATCCTGTTGCTGTCGGCACTTCTTGCCGCCTGCACCGTCGTCGTCGATGACGGACCAGGGCCGCGTCCGCGTCCGCCCCGGCCGGAACCGCAATATTGCAGCAAGCAGTACGAGCCGGTCTGTGCGCGGCGCGGCGGCGATCGCCAGACCTTCGCCAATGCCTGTCTTGCCGACCGGGCCGGCTACCGCATCGTGCGCGACGGTCCGTGCCGCGACGGTGGCGGCGGTGGCGGCGGCGGCGGTGGTGAAGAGCAGACGTTCTGCACCCGCGAATATGCGCCGGTGTGCGCGCGCCGGCATGGCGAGATGCGCACCTTCCCCAATTCCTGCGAAGCCCGTGCCGCGGACTATCGCGTCGTTGGCGACGGGCCGTGCTGAGAACGCTGCGCCTCGTTGAGGACGACAAGCATCAAGCCGTCGGCTCACCTGGCGACAGTCGGCGATGAACACAGTCGGCGATGAACTCGGACGCGGGCATGGGTCTGGCAAACAGCCGGCCCTGGCCGTAGTCGACGTCGCGTGCCGCGAGGTGGTCGGCCAGCGCCTGCGTTTCCCCGCCTTCGGCAACGATCTTCAGCTTTAGTGTCTTGGCCATGTCGATGATATGCGCGGTGACGGAATTGGTGGCGGAATTCGTGCTGATCGTATCGATGAACGATTTGTCGATTAGGAGCGCATCGAGCGGCAGCCCCTCGAGATAGGACAGGCTGGAGTAGCCGGTGCCGAAGTCGTCGATTGCCACTGCGTGGCCAAGTTCGCGGGCACGAACGAGCGTTGAGCGGGCCGAGTTGATATCGATGAACGCGCGCTCCGTGGCCTCGAGCCAGATTTGCTGGGGCCGGATCGCGGTGTGCTGATTTGATCTTTCCGCACCGACGAAAGGACGAGACAGCAAGCGAAGCCTTGAACCTGCGGCGCCGATGGCCTAGATCGCCACAGGCGGATAAAACACGGTAGGTTTCCCATCAACAGAGATCAAAGACGAGCGGCGGGTGCGGGAGCCAGGTCTGGCGCAGGCGGACAGCCGCCGCTGGGCCTCGACCAGTATGTGCAGCAGGCGTTGCAACTGCATCAGGCCGGGCGCCGGCAAGAGGCTGAGACGATCTACCGGCAGGTGCTGGCGCGTCAGCCCAAGCACGCGGCCGCGGCGCATTTCCTGGGACTGCTGCTTCACCAGACCGGGCGCAGCGAAGAAGGGCTGGATCTCATCGAACGGTCGGTGAGCCTGCAGCCGACGAATCCCGATTTCCTCAACAATTTCGGTACGGTGATGCGCGACCTCGGCCGCCCTGCTGCGGCCATCGATTTCTTCCGCGGCGCAGTGGATCTGCGGCCGGACCAACTCGCGGCGCGCGACAATCTCGGCTCATCGCTGAAACAGGTCGGCCAGTTCGAAGAGGCCGAAGAGATTTATCGCGGCACGGTTGCACGCAACCCATTTCATGTGCGCGCCCGCATCGGGCTTGCCGAAACCCTGCAGGAAGCCGGGCGGCTGGATGAGGCGCTGGCTGCCTTCCGCGAAGCGCTGGCGATCCGACCCAAGGATGCCGACCTGCTGCACGGGCTCGGCGTCGGGTTGATGGAAAAGGGCAAGCTCGACGAGGCGGCCGACCTGTTCCGGCAGGCGTTGGCGATCAACCCCGCCATGGCCACAGCCTGGCTGATGCTGACGCAGGTCAAGCGCCAGAAGGAGCGCGACAGCGAGCTTGGGGGCATGGAAGCCCAGCATGCCAAGGCGCCGCAGGACAGCCTGGCGCGCATGCAACTGTCCTTCGGACTCGGCAAGGCGAATGACGATCTCAGGGATTATGGCCGGGCCTTCGACTATTTCGCCGAGGGCAATGCGATCCGCCGCAAAGGCATCGACTACGACCAGGCCAGGACGCGGGCCGAGTTCGAGGCGATGAAGGCCACCTTCGATGCCGGCTTCTTCGAGAAGCACAGGCCCAGCTCAATCAGCGACGACACGCCGATCTTCATTGTCGGCATGCCGCGTTCGGGCACGACGCTGGTCGAGCAGATCATCGCCAGCCATCCGCAGGTCTATGGCGCAGGCGAGCTCAGCATATTGAAGAAGGCGGTCGGCAGGCAGTTCCCGGCGACCATGCCGGGTGGCTTCCCATGGGGCGTATCGGATACGGGCGATTCGGATTTTGCCGAGGCAGGCCAAGCCTATCTCGACATGCTCCATGCCCGCTATCCGAACATGCGCCACGTCACCGACAAAATGCCGGGCAACTTCCTGCTTGTCGGCTTCATCCACATGATGATGCCGAAGGCCAGGATCATCCACTGCGCGCGCGATGCGGCGGCCACCTGCCTGTCGATCTACAAGGTGCATTTCCGCGGCGACAGCCAT
Organism: Mesorhizobium sp. M7A.F.Ca.CA.002.04.1.1; assembly: GCF_004022805.1. Taxonomy (NCBI): domain Bacteria; kingdom Pseudomonadati; phylum Pseudomonadota; class Alphaproteobacteria; order Hyphomicrobiales; family Phyllobacteriaceae; genus Mesorhizobium; species Mesorhizobium sp. M7A.F.Ca.CA.002.04.1.1. Next base: position 8,911 of record NZ_RZPL01000018.1, read on the forward strand.
CGCTATGGCTACGATCTCGGCGAGCTCGCCGACTTCCACAATCTCTACACCGACATCATGAAGCATTGGCACACGGTGCTGCCAGGCGTCGTGCACGATGTACGCTACGAGGATTTTGTCGCCGACCAGGAAGGCCAGACGCGGGCATTGATCGCCCATCTCGGCCTGCCCTGGGACGACGCGGCACTATCGTTCCACGAGACCGACCGACCGGTGCGCACGGCTTCAGCCGCACAGGTGCGCCAGCCGATGTATCAGGGGTCGGTCGATCTATGGAAGCGCTATGGTGACCGGCTGAAGCCGCTTCTGGACAGGCTGGATTAGCGCAACGCTCTCTAGCTGATCGTGGCCTTAGAGATTGGCCTAAGCACCCGCGTCGTCATCCTAAGGCCTTCGCGACGGAGCTTCGCTCCTGCTTCGTCCTAGGATGACGAAGCTGAGGGGCTTCTGCCAATCTGCTACCGGCTGCTCAAAGCTCTATGAATGGCTTGAAGCCACCGAAGATCATGCGCTTCCCGTCGAACGGCATGTCCGCCCAATCGGCCTTCAGGCGCGGATCTGCCATCACTTTGGCCATGACGGCATCGCGGCTCTCCCGCGACTCATAGACGGCCCAGGCGAAGACGACGATCTCGTCGTCCTTGGCCTGCACGGCGCGCGGGAACGAAGTGACCTCGCCATAGGGCACGTCGTCGCCGATGCATTCGACATAGGCGAGCGCGCCGTGTTCCATCCATATAGGGCCTGCGAGGTTGGCCAGCCTCTTGTAGTTATCGAGATTTGCCTTGGGCACGGCAAGCACGAAGCCATCGACATAGGACATTGTGGGTCTCCTCCTGGAAGTTCACAATCCCTCACCGACGCCAGCCGGTGAGGGACTTCGCCATTGGCGATAAATCAGGCTTTCTTGACCGGCGCATTCATCGCCCATTCGACGCCGAACGGGTCGCGCATATTGCCCCACTGGTCACCCCAGAACATGATCTGGAGCGGCACGGCGACTTCGCAGCCGGCATCGACGGCGCGCTTCCACCAGGCTTCGATGTCGTCGCTGCCGAGGTGAAGCTGCATGGTGTAACCTTGCGGCTTGACGGCAGGCATGCCGTTTTCGGGATAGAAGTCGGAGAGCATCAGCGTCGAGCCGTTGATGTGGAGGTGGATGTGCATGGTGCGGCCTTTTTCGTCCGCCGGATAGGCAAAGACCTGCTCGGCACCAAAGGCCTTCTTGTAGAATTCGGCAGCCTTGAAGGCGCCATCCAGCTGCAGATAGGGGGTCAATCCGCCGAGCACTTTGGCCGCGGGCTGAACGGGGGTCTGATCGGTCATCTGTTGTTCCTCTTTGCGTTTGGCCTTGCGAGCCAAAGGACGGATGAGGTGCCGGCGTTCCTACATGGCCGGCAGATTTTTTTGGCCGACCGGCCCTGGACAGTCCACGCAGCCGCAGTTGGACGAGAGGCGTGAAACGAACTTGCGTCGACCGCGCCCAATCAGAGCGCAATTCTCTCGGCTCGCAGGCTAGAACAGATGGATCAGGCGAACGCCTCTTCAAATCCTGGGACGACAATGATCCTCTACTATCAGACCCACTCACCCTTCGCGCGCAAGGCGCTCGTCTTCGCCCACGAGGTTGGCATTGCCGATCGGCTGGAGGTCATTCATCACGAGACCAGTCCGACCTTGCGCAATGCCCGCGTCTACGCCGAAAACCCGCTCGGCAAAGTGCCGGTGCTGTTGCGGCCCGACGCGTCGCCGATCTTCGATTCCGATGTCATCTGCGCCTATCTCGACACGCTGCATGACGGTCGCAAGCTGCTGCCGCAGGACGGCGAGGCGCGCTGGCAGGCATTGCGGTTGCAGGCGGTCGCCCAGGGCCTGGCGCAGACGGGTATAGCCTTGCGCTGGGAGACGGAAAGGAGACCCGAAAAGTTGCGCTATGGTGCTCTCGCCGACGGATACCGGGAAAAGATCGAGGCGAGCTACGACTGGATCGAGAGCACGCTGGACGACGAGGCGCCGCTCCATATCGGCCACATTGCCTTGGCCACCGCGCTGTCCTGGATGGCGTTCCGTCACCTTCCGCCTTTTCGCTCACGGGCACTGCTGACGCGCTGGTTCGAGGCTTTCGAAAAACGCGTATCGATGAAGGCGACGCCGCTTTCGGGCGATACGCATGACTGACTGGCGCCCCGCGAGGTCAGGGGCGGCGGCCGTTTTGCGCATCGAAGACGTCCGGAAACCCGATATCCTTGCGCAGCGAGGCAGGCAGTGAACGCAGGACGCGTTCGCTGCGGTGACGAGCGCGCGCTGCCGCATACCGGGTTGCGATGCGACCGATGGACGAAAGAACCGACATGATAATTCTCCTGGGTTGGGCCGGCATCATCGTGTCGGCATCCCAAGGACGCGGCGGGCTGAGGCTATCCGACAGATCGTCGAGATTTTTTTATCGCTAGCTCCGTAGCCTGCTTGAAGCGGGTTGTTGCTAACGCGATTACTTCAGGCCGCGGTTTGTAGACGTTCGATTGTTTCAAGATCGGCCTTCTTCGCCTCTCCCTCTACGGCGAGGTCGTAGCTCGCCTGCATATTCATCCAGAACTGCGGCGTGGTTCCGAAGAACTTCGCAAGGCGCAAAGCGGTGTCGGGCGTTACCGGTGTCGTCTCGCTGGCCAGGCGCTCGATGCGTGTGCGGGGCACATGCAGCTTTTTGGCCAGCGTGTAAGGCTTCAGATTGAGCGGCACGAGATATTCCTCACGGAGAATTTCTCCGGGATGGATAGGTGGGTTGATGTTCAGCATTTTGAACCCTCTTCAATGATAGTCGGTGATTTCAACATCCTCCGCTTGCCCTTCCACCCACCTAAAGCAGAGGCGGAATTGATCGTTGATGCGGATCGAATGCTGGCCCGCACGGTTACCTTTCAGCGGCTCAAGCCTGTTGCCGGGAGGCGTCTTCAGATTCGACAGTTCGGCGGCGTTGTCGATCATGAACAGCTTCCGCTGGGCTGAGCGGACAAAGGTCCGATGGGAAGCCCTTCGGAGCCTTGCCGTTCGAAACGGCTTCGCTGGTCTTGTCTTTGGAGGAGCTTATCACCTTGCCGACCCGAGTGGCGTACCATGGCATGATACGCTTCGGAAGTCAAGAAGACGTCTCGTAACATGATACGAAACTCCGGCCTGCGCTCGACAGGCCGGAACTTCATCGGCAGTTTTGTTCACCGATTAGCCAGCGCCCTCCGCCACCGAGCGGAAGAAATCCTCTGGGTCTTCGACTTCGGTCAGCCGCCGTTTCTCGATCAGCCAGAAGCGGTTGCCGATGGCGCGGATGAAGGAGCGGTCGTGCGAGGCGAGCACACAGCTTGCCTGATGTGCCAGCAGTTCCGCTTCCAGGGCTTCCTGGCCGTCGATGTCGAGATGGTTGGTCGGCTCGTCCAGCAGATAGAAGTTGGGATTGGCGAGCCTCAGCGCCAGCATCATCAGCCGCGCCTTCTGGCCGCCGGACAGCGCACCGATCTTTTTCTCCTGCATCTCGATGACCACGCCGGCGCCTGCCAGCAGCGAGCGGGCACGCTGCTCGCCGACATCGTAGCGGCGCGAGACCAGCATCAGCGGCGTGTCGTCGCCGCTGATGCCCGACAGCGCCTGGTCGCTGTAGCCTAGCACCGTCGACGGCGTCACCTTCACATTCGGCACCGTGTCCGGTTCGACAATGGCATTGCGGATCAGGGTGACGAAGCGCGACTTGCCGACGCCGTTGCGGCCGAGCAGCACGATGCGGTCGCCCTGGCAGATATGGCGCTTGCCGGTTCGAAACAGCGGGGTGCCGTCGGGTGTTTCCACAGCCGCGTCGTCGAGCGTGATCAGCACCTTGGCGTGGGTGCCGCGATTGGCCAGTTTTATGGCACCCGCCGACTTTTCGCGGTGCGCCGGTGCGGCCGCTTCTTCCAGTTTTTCGGCCCGCAGGTTGAGCTGCTTGGTCTTCACCGTCAAAAGGTCGCTGCCCGAATTGATGCCGATGTTGTTGAGCTTGGCCGCCTGCCGGCGCAATTGCTGCGCCACCTTCATGTCGCGCTGGAACTTGCGCTCGGTCGAAGCATCGACCTCGTCGAGCGCCTGCCTGGCGCGGGAGTAGGGCAGGGCAAACACCGGCGACTGTTCCGGGCGCAGGAATAGGGTCCGGTTGGTGGTGGCGTCGAGGAAGGCGCGGTCGTGGCTGGCGATGACGACGGGCACCTCGCGCGGCAGCGTGTTCAGCCAGGTTTCGAGCTGGCTGATGCGGACAAGGTCGAGATGGTTGGTCGGCTCGTCGAGCAACAGCACGTCCGGATCGGTGACCCAGACGCGTGCGATTAGCGCAAGCCTCTGCCAGCCGCCACTCAGCGCCTGCATTGGCCGCTCGCGCATCGGCTCGGGCACGTCGAGTGAATCCAGAACCACGTCGACACGCCACATCTCGCTTTCGGCCTGCTCGGACGGCAAGGCATCCGCCACCACCTGCCGGAACGTACGGGTGCGAAGGACCGGGGCAACCGACTGTTCGACATGACCGACGCGCAGGCCGCGCGTGCGGGTGATGTCACCGGAGGTCGGCTCCATCCCGCCGGTCAGGCATTTCAGCAAAGTCGACTTGCCGCGGCCATTGGCGGCGACAATGCCGAGCCGGTCGCCGGTGCCGATGGTGAGGTCGAGATTGGCAAACAGCGGCGCACTCATGGTGACGCCGAGGGATTTGAGGCTGATCAGGGCCATTTGATTTCTCTGGTCTTGCCGGAGACTACTCCGGTCCACTTTGACGGTGCGCTTTCCGGCCATCAGGCTCGGCATTACGCACCACGAAGGGCAGACCAAAAAATCGAAGCGGGAAAAACCCGGACCGTCCCTGGTCAGCCCTGCAAGCAAGCTCGCAGGGCAGAAATCGGGCCACGCTGACGATGGTGACGATGAAACGTAAACACGTGAGCCCTCCTTTCGAGACAAGACGTTGAGTATGCGGAGCGATTACACCAAAGGCGGGGCTGGTGGCAAGTGGGTCGGCGGAATGCGGCGGCGGCGGAGCGCTTCCCTTCCCCTTCTGGGAGAAGGGGAAGGCGCTACTTTCCCGGCCTACCCGTCTTACCCGGCCGGCGCTTTTCCCGACGGGCGTCGGCGGGGTCTTCGTAGGAGCCAATGCCTGTTCGCTGGCGAACAACTGGCTTGGCGGATTCGTCCCCCACGAGGGGGGAGATTGGCTGCGGCTTGGCCGGCACTTTTCCTTCGATCGGTTTTTCCGTCCGCCGCACCGTCATCTCGTCCAGCGAGTTCTTCTTGAACAGCGGCTTTGTGGCGTCCCCGGGAATGCCGAAATCGGAACCATGTGCCTCGGATGCCGACTGTTTCTTGAACAGCGAGCGCGACACCGCGCCGGCCGGCGTCGGCATGTCGGTACCTGGACCCATGTCGTCGATCGAGGGTTTCGAAAACAGCGGCTTTTTCACCGGCACAGTGCCATCGGCGCCCATCTCGTCGAGATCAGGCTTGCGGAAGAGGTTGGGCCGGGCAGCCTTGGCTGCCTCTTCGGCGGCACGCGCTGCGTCGAGCTTGCGAAAACGCTCCTGTTCCTCTGCTGTACGATGTTTGGCCACGCCCTTGTTGTGCTTGCCCTTTTCGCGGCCGGAGGCCGGGCTTTCCATGTCGGCGTATTTGGCCAGCGGGTCTTCGGAGATGGACAGTTCCATCTCACGCAGGCGCTTGATTTCGTCGCGGATGCGGGCCGCCTTCTCGAAGTCGAGATTGGCCGCGGCATCGCGCATCTGCTTTTCCATCGCGTCGAGATGGGCCTTGAGGTTGTTGCCCATCATGGCGCCGGCACCGTCGGTGAACTGCGAGATATCGGCGCGGACGTGGTCCTTCTCGTAGACCGAATCGAGAATGTCGGAGATGCGCGACTTGACCGATTCCGGTGTGATGCCGTTGGCCGCGTTCCACTCCATCTGCTTTTCGCGGCGACGGTTGGTTTCGGCCATCGCCCGTTCCATCGAGCCGGTCACCTGGTCGGCATAGAGGATGACCTTGCCGTCGACGTTTCTGGCGGCGCGCCCGATGGTCTGGATCAGCGAGGTTTCCGATCGCAGGAAACCTTCCTTGTCGGCGTCGAGAATGGCGACGAAGCCGCATTCGGGAATGTCGAGGCCTTCGCGCAGAAGATTGATCCCGACCAGCACGTCGAAGGCGCCGAGGCGCAGATCGCGCAGGATCTCGATGCGCTCCAGCGTATCGATGTCGGAGTGCATGTAGCGGACGCGGATGCCCTGCTCATGCAGATACTCGGTCAAATCCTCGGCCATGCGCTTGGTCAGCACGGTGACCAAGGTGCGGTAGCCGGCCTTGGTGGTATCGCGAATCTCGCCGACGACATCGTCGACCTGGCTCTTGGCCGGGCGGACCTCGACCGGCGGATCGATCAGGCCGGTCGGACGGATGACCTGCTCGGCGAAGACGCCGCCGGCCTGTTCCATCTCCCAGGCGCCAGGGGTCGCCGAGACCGCGACCGAAAGCGGACGCATGGCATCCCACTCCTCGAAGCGCAGCGGCCGGTTGTCCATGCAGGACGGCAGACGGAAGCCGTATTCGGCCAGCGTCGCCTTGCGGCGAAAGTCGCCGCGATACATGCCGCCGATCTGCGGCACGGTGACATGGCTTTCGTCGATGAAGACCAGTGCGTTGTCGGGGATGTACTCAAACAGCGTCGGCGGCGGATCGCCCGGCTGGCGGCCGGTGAGATAGCGCGAATAGTTCTCGATGCCGGCGCACGAGCCGGTGGCTTCCAGCATTTCGAGGTCGAAGCGGCAGCGCTGTTCCAGCCGCTGTGCCTCAAGCAGGCGGCCGGCGCGTTCGAGTTCGACCAGCCGGTGCTTGAGCTCTTCCTTGATCGACTTGATCGCCTGGTTCAGCGTCGGGCGCGGCGTCACATAGTGCGAATTGGCGTAGATCTTGACGCTTTTCAGCTCGCCGGTCTTCTGGCCGGTCAGCGGGTCGAATTCGGTGATCTGCTCGATCTCGTCGCCGAACATCGAGATGCGCCAGGCGCGGTCTTCCAGGTGGGCCGGGAAGATTTCGATGGTGTCGCCGCGCACGCGGAACGAGCCGCGGACAAAGTTGATGTCCTGCCGCTTGTACTGCTGGGCGACGAGATCGGCGAGCAGCGCGCGCTGGTCGAGCCGGTCGCCGATCTGCATCTGGAAGGTCATCGCCGTATAGGTTTCGACCGAGCCGATACCGTAGATGCAGGACACCGAGGCGACGATGATGACGTCGTCGCGCTCAAGCAGCGAACGCGTCGCCGAGTGGCGCATGCGGTCGATCTGCTCGTTGATCGAGGATTCCTTCTCGATGAAAGTGTCGGTGCGCGGGACGTAGGCTTCCGGCTGGTAATAATCGTAGTAGGAGACGAAATACTCAACGGCGTTTTCCGGGAAGAATTTCTTGAACTCGGAATAGAGCTGCGCGGCAAGCGTCTTGTTCGGCGCCAGGATCAAGGCAGGGCGCTGCGTCTCCTCGATCACCTTGGCCATGGTGAAGGTTTTTCCTGAGCCGGTGACGCCGAGCAGCACCTGGGTGCGGTCGTGGTTATCGACGCCTTCGACCAGATCCTTGATCGCGGTCGGCTGGTCGCCGGCCGGCTCGAACTCCGACACCATCTTGATGGCGATGCCGCCTTCGGATTTTTCGGGGCGGGCAGGGCGGTGCGGCGTCCACAGCACGCCGTCCTTGTGCAGCGGATTGCCGGATTCGATCAGCGCCGACAGTGCCGCCACCGTCGCGGTGACGCTGCCCGAGGCCATGGTCTCGGCGTCCTCCAGCGAGATGTCGAGGCCGGCGACCGGATTGAGGCCGGCTGCCGTGCGCTCCCTGGCTGACGCCGCGCCACCCATCGAGGTGCCGCGCGAACTGCGCCCCGGCGAGCTTGAGCGCTCGGGTATCTTCTTCGACGGCTTCGGCGATTTGCCGCCGTCACCCTTGGCGACAAGACGTCCTTCGTTTTCGGCTTCCTGCTCGATCTGCTCGGCCCAATCCGCGATCGAACCGGTCAGCGGCGTGCCAGAGAGCTCCGGCTGCGGCATCTCGGCGAAGCCGCCTTTGTGCAGCGGCTCGGAGGCGTCGAGGAAATCGGTCAGCGGGCTGCGCCGCTTCGGCGCGGCGCGGTCGTCATTCGCCGTCGGCGGCGTTTTCTGATCGGGAGATTTGGCCATGTCCCGAATATGGGATTTCCTGGCCAAAATGGAAAGAGCGCGGTGGGGAGAGGCGTGCCGGACAGCGCTGCTCCTGACAGCAGGCTGTCAGGAGCAGCGGGAAGGCGCCCGAAAGCTCTTGTCGTTACACGCCCCTGGCGGCTGATGCGACCTGCGTCGCCGACCCGTTCAGGCGCGGCACCACGACGAGGCGTTTGATTTTGCCCTTCTTGAAAGCGGCGAGGAAGCGCGCATAGTCCTTGAAGGCGACGCAGCCGCTCGACTGGGCGTAGCGGCCCCGGAGCAGGTAGGTATGGGCCAGCAGGCCGTTGCGATTGTATTTGTTGCGGCCATCGACCGGTGTCAGGCGCAAGGCCTCCACTCCGTGGAAGCGCGACTCGCGCATCGACAGATTGTAGGTGTTGGGCGGCGTCGGTCCGCGATTCTTCTGGTCGGCATAACGCGGCTGGTCCGCCATGGCGCCGATGCCTGAATGCGCCTCGAGCCTCGAGCCGTCAGGCATGTAGACGGTCGCGCTGCTGATGTCGTACACGGCGACGCCATTGCCGGCTCCGCTCCTGGCGGCTGGCGAGTTGAAGAGGTTCCTGAACGCCTTGCCAAGGCCGCCCGACGGGGTGTCGGGCTTGGCATAGGCCAGCACATCGCCGCCATCGGCCGGCCGGCCTTGCCGCGTCGGTTTTGCCGGCTGGGCCTGCTGGACCGTCTCGCGTGCCGGCTTCGGCTGCTGAACGGATTTCGGCTGCTGGACGGACTTAGGCTCCTGCTGGACCACTTTGGGCTGCGGCGCGTCGAATTGCGGACGCCGGGTCGGCAACGGCACGTCGTCGGTCAGAGCGTCCGGCAGCGCGGCGGCATCGCCGGGTTGATCCTGCTGGGTTTCGACGGGTGAAACCACGACATCGGCTGACGATTCCTCGATCGGCAGCGGTGAGGCGAACGCCTCGTCGTCGGCCGGCAGGGACTGCACCAGAGCAAGCGCCAACTGCGAATTGTCTGGCGTACCGGATTGGGCAAAACCCATCGGCGGCGGTGCGGTCTGCACGACCACCGAGTCGGTATCCAGCCGGGCGAAACGTTCGGCCGCCGGAACTGGCATGTTATCGGACAGGCTGGCTGTGACCTGGACGGAGGGCACCAACGACGCCTCGGCAATTCGCGGTGCGACGGTGGAGATCACCGGGCGGGTGTTGGCACTGGCGGCAGGCTTTCCGGCGTCGGCAAAGGCAGCGGCCAGCTTCATCGGCGAAAGCGACGCTTCCATGCGTTCGAAGCGCTCCTGCGCCTTCGACTTCACGGCGGCGGGCATCGGCTTTGCCTGCGCTACAAGGCGTTCGGATTTTTCCGCCCGCGCGCTTACCCTGGCCAGCTTGAAACAGCTGGCGCCGCACTGCACCGAATGATCATGCAGGGCCTGAGTGCCGCCATTGGCGTTGGCCAGCACGAAGGGTGCTTTCAAAAAGTGCTGTTTCAGCGGATCGGCAAGTGCGAGCGATCCCGGTGTCGACAGTGTCTGGGGCAGGCCAACCGAAGTTGCCGATAGAGAGGCGCCGACGGAACTGAGGCCAGCCATGGTGCCGATCAACCAAAGGCCGATGGCGGTGCTGACGCAAGGCAGCGCGACCCAGCGGGCCACCCGGCCAGCGTTGAAGGAAGGGGAACGTGGAGCATCGACGAACTCGCCGCCCTCACGCTGTCCCCGGTTTTTTTTGTGTGTACTCAACAACGCCATGCAACCAATCTCGCTTCAATCGGTTTCCCCGTACGTGGCCTTGAGAGCCGCGACGACCATTCTGTGAGTGATCCCAGGTGGTCCCCGACGCGTTTGCCGCGTCTGTAGTTGGTTGCCGATTGCTTCAAAATATGGACAAAGTTGGTTAATCAATTCCTCTCAAAACCAACGACGAGATGTGGATTTTGGCCAAATCAGCCTTCGTCCACGGCCAGGAAAGTGGTGTTGTCGCCCTTCCGACCTGGTTTTGCTGCCTGTTTTTGGCGGCCGAGTCAAGCAAAACAGCCACTGCTAATTTTTACGCAGCGCCTCCGCGCGGTGTATGCAGCGAACCGACTGCCGGCAGACCTGCCTACAAAAGGCGCGCGTGTTTCCGGTAAAACTGTTGCCTGCCA
>NZ_RZPL01000190.1:0-8524 GCF_004022805.1 Mesorhizobium sp. M7A.F.Ca.CA.002.04.1.1
GGCCGCGGCGAGCCCGGTGGCTTTGTTGATGCCGCTCGGCAGGATCATCACCGCGCCCTTGTTGAAGATGATTTCCAGTTCGAGACCCATCTTCTTGATGACCTCAAGCACGGTCGCTTGATGCGGTTCCCAGGTCGCGACGATCGATCGTCCGACCGAAAGCGGCTTGACGCCCTGCCTCTTCAACCTGGCGACGAATTTGGGCTCGGGCGGCGGGGCGATCACCCGCTCTTCCTCGCTGGCCGGCGTGTAGATCATCGCGCCATTCTCAGCGACGACCTTGTCGAAGAGGCTAAGCTCGGGAAAGACGCCCTTGAGATCGGGCAGTTCACGCCCGGTGACGAGAACCAGCTTGCGGCCGCTTTTCTTGAACCGCTCAAGCGCAGTGAGCGTTTTCTTGGCGACGACCCCATCATGAGCCAGCGTGCCGTCATAGTCAGTCGCCAATGCAATGAAATACATTCCGCCAACCCTTCTCGGTTCCGATTGCTCTGCGGCTAGAACGTGTGATCGAGACAAAGGCTCCCCGCCGACCGGATCGAGGTCTTGGAGAAGGGGGAACGGTCCGCCCTCGGAAATCAGGAACTCCTTCGGTGCCGGCACGTTGACCAGAGAAGCCGGGAACCGTCCCGGTCTTTGTTGGCGGCGCAAACCCCGTCGCCGAAATCCACACCAAGCGCAATGAAAGGTAAGGCCATGGGCTTCTTTTCGAAGGACATAAAGACACTCGACGATCTCTTCGTGCACACGCTGCGCGACATCTATTACGCCGAAAAGCAGATCGAGAAAGCGCTGCCGAAGATGATCGACAAGGCAACCGACCCGCAATTGAAAGCCGGATTTGAAAAGCACCTCGATCAGACGAGAGGCCATGTCGAGCGCGTCGAACAGGTGTTTGAGTTGCATGGCGTCAAGGCCAAGGAGGTCAACTGTCCGGCAATCGACGGCATTCTCGAGGAGGCCGACGATGTGAGCGGTGACGTCGATGACAAGGAGGTTCTCGACGCGGCGCTGATTGCTTCGGCGCAGGCCGTCGAACACTACGAGATGACGCGCTACGGCACGCTCATCGCCTGGGCCAAGCAGCTTGGCCGCACCGACTGCGCCAATGTGCTGGCCAAGAATCTCAAGGAAGAACAGGCGACAGATCGCAAGCTCACCGAAATGGCGGAAAGCAAGATCAACCTGCAGGCAGCCGAATAAGGCTGCAATCCGGCCGGCTGGTAACTCGGCCGGCCGGATTGCCGGTAGGTTCCATCCCGTCAGCGAGACGGGTCGACGCCCAGTGCCGCTGATTGCTTGCGCAGCGCCTCACCGTCATCCTGCGGCACATGCCGAGCAGACCCTGCGGTTTCCGTGTAGATGCGATACGCTACACAAGCGAACGCCACCATGAAAAGCAGACGGCCCATCCATCCTACTCCTTCGTTGCGGACTTCGTTTCGGCCATCCTCAGTACCCTCCGACGACGGGCAAGATTTCGCCGGTGATGTAGCTCGAGCAATGCGGCGAAGCGAGGAACACATAGGCCGGCGCGAGCTCTTCCGGTTGCGCTGGTCGTTTCATTGGCGTGTCGGCGCCGAATTTCGAGACGTCGTCAGCTTCCTTGTCCGACGGATTGAGCGGCGTCCACACCGGACCCGGTGCTACCGCATTCACCCTTATGCCCTTGCCGATGAGATTGCCCGACAGGGCCCGCGTGAAAGCATGAATGCCGCCCTTGGTCATCGAATAGTCGACCAGCTGTTTTGAACCGTCGATACCGGTTACCGAACCGGTGTTGATGATCGCCGAACCGGGTTTCATGTGCGGCACCGCTTCCTGCGCCATATGAAAATAGCCGTAAAGATTGGTCTTCAACGTCGTGTCGAAATGTTCTTCGGTGAGCTCGCCGAAGTCGCTGGAATGGATCTGGAACGCAGCATTGTTGACCAGCACGTCGATGCGGCCGAATTTTTCAACGGTCTCCATGACCGCCTTGTGGCAGTGGCTGCGTTCGCTGACATCGGCCTTGACCAGGAGGCAGCGTCGTCCCTCCTTTTCCACCGCGGATTTGGTCTCTTCAGCGTCCTTGTCCTCGGCCAGATAGACGATCGCGACGTCGGCGCCCTCGCGGGCGAACAACACCGCCACCGAGCGGCCGATGCCCGAATCGCCGCCCGTGATGAGCGCTACCTTTTGGTTGAGTTTTTTCGATCCGAGATAGTAAGGCGCATCGTACAGCGGCGCCGGCTCTATGGCCCATTCATGTCCCGGTTTGGGCTGATGTTGCTCAGGGAAGGGGGGCTCGGGATATTCGCGGGCGCCAGCCTGCATGGCGCCTTGAAGCTTCCCATCGCCTTTCGATTTGTCCTTGGCATCGATGCCACGTTGGATATGGCGCTGCTTGGCCGCTTCACCGGCTATTTCCGACTTCATCTGCATGATCGTCTCCTTGGCTTGGAGAGAAAACAACGCATGTCGGCCAAAAAGGTTTTGCGCAAAAGATCGACTGCAGAGAGGATTCCGACCAGCGGTTGGCAATGCGTGGCGACGACATCGCCAACTGCAACAATTCAGCTGCAATGCAGCCGCACCAGCCACCGCCGCGATGGGATCGAGCATCTGGGGCTTGCCCGCTGCCTGCGCCGCCTTGGCGGCGAGCCAAACGTGATGATGTGGACTGGGAAGCTCTTGCGTCGCGTGCGCAAAGCAGCGCCATCCGGTCTGCTCCGGGCGGAGCGCCGGAATTCTATCTTGGCGAGAGGCCGTCGAGCAGGAAGTCGAGGCCTCTTCGGAAGGCGCCATCCCAATCGTTGTCCAACAGCAGACGAGAGCGTTCGATTGTCGGGTAGTGTTCGCTGAGATGTGTAAGACGCTGCTGTGCGGCTGCCCTGTCTTCTTCCGAGAGATCGAAGCTTGCCCGGGTGAGGGTGGCGCCCATCACATAGTTCCAGAGCGACCATATCGCGGCGTTCAGATCCGCGTCCGCAACACCGGCTCTGGACAAGGTCTTGCTCAGCATTTCCAGGCGACCGAGAATGTTCCGACCGAGCGCCCGGCGCGGCAACAGCGATGCCGACCAAGGATGGCGCAACATTCTGGCGCGCCAGTCTTCGAGCATATGAACGACGTCTCCGCGCCAGTCCGGAGACTCACCTGTTTCAGGCGATCCGCGATGTTCGAGCACCGAATCGACTGCTAGATCAAAGACATCCTCCTTGTTGTCGACGTGCCAATATAGACTCATCACACCCGAGCCGAGGCGATCGGCCAGCCGACGCATTGTCAATCCGTCTATGCCCTGGGCGTCCAGCAGTTCCACCGCGGTCGCCACGATACGCTCTCGAGACAGCGGCGGCTCGGTGCTCGCTTGCTGCACGGGCTGGAGCGACACGCTTATCCGTTGATCCCCTTTGCTCCGGGCGCCGCTGCGTTTGGCTACCATCCGTCGTCCTCGCTTTTTCAGAACATCGATTTTGACCGGCAACGCGACAAATGTCGATCTTGAGCGATTGACTCGTACGACGTACCATACGATGACTCGTACATCGCACGATTCACGTAGCGATTAGGTTAAAGTTCAATCTGCAGGCGCCAGGGTAGGTTGCTCGCAGGCTGCGGAGCCAAGCGAAAAACCATGTCACGCGCAATCAAGCATCTGCTTATCGGAGGGCTAATCATCATGACCATTGCAGTCCCCACTGCGTCGCCGGCGAACGAGTTCAAGCTGACTATTGTCAATCCACAGGCACTCTACGACCCGTCGCCGAATGGCTACAGCACCGCCGTAATCGCACCGCTCGGAGCTCGGATCGCCTACATCTCCGGGCAGGGCGGCCAAGACAGCACAGGAACCTTGTCACCGGATTTCGCCGTCCAGGTGAAGCAGGCCTACGCAAATTTGCATGCTGCGCTTGAGGGCATCGGCGCCAAGCCGGATCAGGTGGCGAAGCTCACGGTCTTCGTGGTCGACCACGACATGTCCAAGCTCGAGGTGTTGACCAGGAACGTCAAGGACATGTTCGGCGAGGCGCTGCCGGCGCAGACTCTGGTTCCCGTTCCCAAGCTTGCAATCGATCCCATGCTTTTCGAGGTGGAGGCCACCGTTATTCTGGAATAGTCGCTCCGATTGACCCGATCGTTCGAACAAAGAGTCGAGCGCGCTGCCGACGGCTGCGCGCTCACAATATCGAGCGGATGTTTCCAAGCCTCACGTGTTTCCAGGCTGAAGCCTCCAAGGGAACTGGAAAGTGAAGTCGGGGACCGCCGCATCCATGCCGCTCGCCGTATCCAAAAGTCGCATAAGATAGATTATGGAACTAACGCATGGGCCAAGAACTGTAAATTGCCGCTGATTCTCATAGGCTTGAGCCGATTGTGGCGTATTGCCTTGAGCGGATCGCCAACGCTAGGCTGTTGAAATGAAGATGGCAAACAGCGAGATCGAAGCGGCAATCGAAGTGTTCGTGCATGGCTTCAGCGCTGATAGGAGCCGCACCTTTCCTTACGAGGCCAGCCGCGTTGGACCATTGTGGCTGATGCGCGATGCCGAACGCAAGAATCCTCGCGATTACCGCGGCGAAGAATGGGTCGTCCATGACGTCGCCGCTCAAGAGACCGATGCCGTCGTGCGGCAGCATGCGCGGCCGGGCTTTGCCATTTCCGTTGTGATCGCGAACGACGATCCGGACGGGCCGACACGAACCGCCTACAAAGCTCTCGGCTACCGGCTGCTGCGGACCGAAGGCTTTTTCGTCCACCGATTGCACCGGATTCCGAACCCGCCATCGGTTGCTTCGGTCGAACGCGTGCAGACGGCCGAACGGGCGGCACAGTTGGGAAAGATCATCCGCAGGCAGCCGATCCCAGACGATTTGCTCGGCGACACCGCGCCGTTCCGCCAGTATGTGGCAATCGACGGCGCCGACATCGTTGGGCGCGTTCGCAGCCTGGATGCCGTGGGAGCCACCTGGTGTTCGAGCATGTATGTCGAGCCGTCGCACCGGCGTCGCGGCATTGGTCAGGCTTTGATATCGAAAATGTTGCACGACGATCGCGCGCGCGGGTCAAGGTACTCGGTGCTGGCAGCAACCCATGCCGGGGCGCTGCTTTATCCCCGGATGGGCTACGAGCGGATCGGAACGCTGCTGATATTTGCACCAAGGAGCCGAAAGCCCTCATGAAGCTCTATTCGCATCGTGCTGATTCATAAGGGATTTCTATAACCATGCCGTCATAGGCGGGTTCGACATTGGCTGGTGTCTCGGCCATCACCGAGACGTAGTCGAGCGGCACGTGCATATGTGTCAGCACCGCATGTATCGGCGCCAGCCGCTGGATCCATTCAAGCGCTTCGCCAAGTGACAGATGACTTGGATGCGTCCGGTACTGCAGCGCGTCGATGATCAGCACGTCGAGGTCGCCCAGCCGTTCGGCGGTGGGTTCCGGAAAGTCGCTGATGTCGGGGCAATAGGCGAGACCGCCAATGCGGAAACCGAGCGATACGATGTCGCCGTGGATCTGCGGCAGCGGCTCGAGGGTGAGGGTACCCCCCTCTCCTTCGACGACCACCGGCCTGGTGTGGTCGATGAGATGCGGCCTGACGATCGGCGGATAGGAACTGCCTTGCGGCGTCTCGAAACAGTATCCGAACGCTTCCCGCAGCCGAAGCATCGTCGCCCTGTCGGCATGGACGTCGATGAGCTGGCGCTGATCGAGGACGAAACCGCGCAGATCGTCGATGCCATGGATATGGTCGGCATGCGGGTGGGTATAGACGACCGCATCGACACGTTTGACGCCGGCCAGCAGCATCTGCTGCCGAAAATCCGGCCCCGTGTCGATGACGACAGTCGTTCGGCTGCCGTTCGCCGCAATCCGCTCGACGAGCGCGGCGGCACGGGTGCGCCGGTTCCTGGGGTTGTCGGGGTCGCAATTGCCCCAATCGCCGGTGATGCGCGGCGTACCTGGGGACGAGCCGCAGCCGAGAATGGTGAGGCGCAGCCGGTCAGTCATCGTTCAGGCACTTTGCTCTGCAGGCCGCGGCATCTTGCCGAACAGCCGGAAGAAATTATCTGTGGTCAGATCGGCGATTTCAGCTTCGCTTACCCCGATCGTTTCGGCCAGCACTTTGGCGGTATGGGCGACATAGGCGGGCTCGTTGCGTTTGCCGCGAAACGGCACGGGCGCCAGATAGGGCGCATCGGTTTCGACCAGCAATCGGGCATGCGGGACATCGGCGGCAATGGCACGCAACTCAGCTGAATTCTTGAAGGTCAGGATGCCCGAGAACGACACGTAGCCACCGAGAGCGACGCCCACCTCGGCAAGCCGGCGCCCGGAAGAAAAGCAATGCAGGATGAAGGGGAAGGCGCCCTTCCCTGTTTCGTCCTCGAGAATATCAGCCATGTCGGCATCGGCATCGCGCGAATGGATGACCAGCGGCAGCCCCGTTTCACGGGCGGCGGCGATGTGGTTGCGAAAGCCTTGCGCCTGTGCATCGCGTGGCGCCTTGTCGTAAAAATAGTCGAGACCGGCCTCGCCGATGGCCACTACTTTTGGGTGCGCGGATAGCCGCACAAGCTCCTCGACCGTGATATCCAGTTCTTCGGCCGCATTGTGCGGATGAGTGCCGACAGAGCAATAGATTTCGTCGAAAGTTTCAGCGATCTCAAGTACTTGCGGAAACCGCTTCACGCGTGTCGAGATCGTCACCATACGGCCAATTCCGGCGGCTAAAGCGCGGGCGACGATGGCCGCCCGCTCCTCGGCGAAATCTGGAAAATCCAGATGGCAGTGGCTGTCGACGAGCATCAGATGTTCGCGTCCGGCTGTTCGACGTAACGCGGAAACACGCCTTCCGGCACCGGCAACGCAGTGCCGGGCACAAGCGCGTGATCCGCGTGGACATGCACGAAATCGCGGCTCTCCGCCGGCACCGCCAGCAGGTCGAGCAGTTTCGCGGCCGAGCCCGGAGTGAAGGGCTGACACAGCACCGCCACGCGGCGCACGACTTCGGCGGTCGTCCACAGCACCGTTTCCATGCGCGCCGGGTTGGTCTTCTTCAGCGCCCATGGTGCCTCGCCGGCGAAGTAGCGATCGGCTTCCGCCACCACGCCGAAGATAGCTGCCAGCGCCAGATGGATGCCCTGCTCGGCGACCGCCTTGCGCGCGGTGTCGAGCGCGGCGGCGGCCTGATCCAGGATCGCTCTGTCTGCATCCGTCAGCTCGCCGCGCTGCGGCACCACGCCGCCGCAGTTCTTGGCGATCATCGACAGCGAACGCTGCGCCAGGTTGCCGAGACCGTTGGCAAGATCGGCATTGGTGCGGTTGACGATCGCGTCATGGCTGTAGCTGCCATCGTTACCGAACGGCACCTCGCGCAGGAAGAAGTAGCGCACCTGGTCGAGACCGTAGTGCTCGACCATCGCGAATGGATCGACGACGTTGCCAACAGATTTCGACATCTTCTCGCCGCGGTTGAACAGGAAGCCATGCGCGAAGACGCGCTTTGGCAACTCGATGCCCGCCGACATCAGAAATGCCGGCCAATAGACCGCATGGAAGCGGACAATGTCCTTGCCGATGATGTGCGTGGCCGGCCAATAGTGCCATTGCTCGGCCTTTGTGTCGGGATAGCCGGCGGCGGTGATGTAGTTGGTCAAGGCGTCGACCCAGACATACATCACATGCTTGTCGTCGCCTGGCACCGGCACGCCCCATTTGAAGGTCGTGCGCGAGATCGACAGATCCTTCAGCCCCGACTTGACGAAGCTGAGCACCTCGTTGCGGCGCTCGGTCGGACCGACAAAGTCGGGCTGGCTCTCATAAAGCGCCAGCAATTTGTCCTGATAGGCGGAAAGCCGGAAGAAATAGCTTTCTTCCTCGTTCCATTCGACCGGCGACCCAAGCGGTTCGCGGCGCACGCCGTCGTCGCCGAGCGTCGTCTCGCTCTCGTCGAAATAGGCTTCCTGGCGCACCGAATACCAGCCGCTATAGCGGTCGAGATAGATGTCGCCATTGGCGGCCATCGCTTTCCAGATCGCCTGACAGGATTCGTAGTGGCGCGGTTCGGTCGTGCGAATGTATTGGTCATTCGAGCCGCCCATCGCCTCGGTCATTGCGCGGAAAATCGCCGAATTGCGGTCGGCCAGCGCCAGTGGCGTTATACCTTCCTTCTCGGCAGTTTGCTGCATCTTCAGGCCATGCTCGTCGGTGCCGGTCAGGAAGAAGACGTCCTTGCCGTCCAGGCGCTGGAAGCGTGCCAGGGCGTCGGTTGCAATGACCGTATAGGCGTGGCCGATATGCGGCTTGCCGTTCGGATAAAAGATCGGGGTGGTGATGTAGAATTTGTCGCGTGACATGAATGAACCGTCATGAATGTCTGAATGGAAAGGCGTGGCGGTGGATATCGTATCGAGGCAGCATTTGCCATCCCGATCCAGGAAACCCAGTCACATTCGCATTGCAGAATTCAGGCGGTCGATCATGATCAAGGCGTGCTGCTTCTTATCGAGATTGTAAGTATCGGTCTCAGATATAG
>NZ_RZPL01000191.1:0-8486 GCF_004022805.1 Mesorhizobium sp. M7A.F.Ca.CA.002.04.1.1
CGCGACATGCTGGCGCTCAAGGTCGGCGACCGGGTGGCGTTTTGCGATGCTGATCTGAGATGAACCTGAAATGATTGCCTCGCCCAAAATCCGCCTCCGCCCCGGCCGAGTGGAAGACGTCGAAACCATCCACGCCGCGATCCTGAAACTCGGCACGCATATCGGTGCGCCGGAGGAGATCATTTCGACAGCAGATGATTTGCGCACCTACGGCTTTGGTGAAAAGCCCGCTTTCTCCACCCTGATCGCCGAAGTGGGCGGCGAGTTTGCCGGCCTTTGCCTGCATTTCCCGATCTTTTCGACATGGATGGGGCGGCCTGGCGTCTATGTGCAGGACCTCTATGTCGAGGATCGTTTTCGCGGCCGCAAGATCGGCGAGCGGCTGCTGCGGCGTGTTGCGGCGCAGTGCCGGAAGGAAGGCGGCGTCTATCTCCGGCTGTCCGTCGACACCGACAATGAAGGGGCCAAGGCCTTCTACGAGAGGCTGGGCATCGCCTGGTCGAGCTACGAACAGACCCAAAAAATCATCGGCGAGGCCTTCTTTGCTTTCGCCGACGCGCCGGAAAACGGGGATCAGGAATGAAAGCCTTCTATGCCGAGGAACAGAAGCGCCACGACCCCAGGGCCTTTCTTTCGAGCGGCGCGGCACAGCCCAATCCGGAAAAGCCGGAGCGCATCGAGAGATTGTTAGTCGGCGCACTATCTGCGGGTTGCACGATCGAGCGACCTCGGGATCATGGGCTCGGCCCGGCCGCGGCGGTGCACACGCCGGAATATCTGGATTTCCTCGAGCATATCTACGCGCGCTGGCAGCGCATCGAGGGCGCTTCGGCCGAAGTGATCCCCAACATCCATCCGATCGCGCGCAACGGCTCCTATCCGGCCTCGGCGGTCGGCCAGGCCGGCTATCACATGGCCGACACCGCCTGCCCGATCTCGGGCGAGACATGGCAGAGCGCGCTATGGAGCGCCTGGAGCGCGGTCGATGCGGCCGAGGCGGTGATATCAGGCGCACCGGCCGCCTACGCGCTGTGCCGCCCTCCCGGCCACCATGCCTTTGCCGATGTTGCCGGCGGCTTCTGTTTCATCAACAATTCGGCCGTCGCGGCGCAGGTTCTGCGCAAACGGGCCGCACGGGTGGCGATCCTCGATGTCGACCTGCATCACGGCAACGGCACGCAAGGCATCTTCTATGCACGGCCGGATGTGCTGACCGTCTCACTGCACGCCGATCCGGTGCGCTTCTATCCGTTCTTCTGGGGCCATGCCGACGAGCGCGGCGAAGGGCCCGGCCTCGGCTACAATTTCAACCTGCCGCTGCCGCGCAAATCCGCCGACGCGGCGTTTCTCGAAGCGCTCGAGGTGGCCTTCCAGCGTATCCGTGCCTTTTCGCCCGACGCGCTCGTTGTGGCGCTCGGCCTCGACGCGTTCGAGGGCGATCCGTTCGGCGGACTTTCGGTGACGACGCCTGGCTTCTCGCGCATCGGCGAGGCCATCGCAAAGCTCGACCTGCCGACGGTCATCGTCCAGGAGGGCGGCTACCTCTGCGACAAACTCGGCGACAATCTCACCGCGTTCCTCACCGGCTTCGGCGGCAAGATGCGGTGAGTGCTCAAGCCAGCGTTAGGAGCGCTGCTGCCTGAGCATGGCGATGACCCGATGCACACTTTCCAGCGTTTCGTCGATTTCGGCTGCCGTGTTGTAGTGAGCAATGCCGATGCGCACGACGCCATGCTCGGCTGGAATGCCGAGCTGGTGGACGATCTCCCAGGCGTAGTTGTGACCGGACCACAGGAAGATGTTTTCGGCGTTCATCTGCCGCACGATTGTCTCCGGCACGATGCGCTCGACCGTGAAGGAAACCGTCGGCACGCGATCGCCGAGCCGCTTCGGGTCGGTGATGCCGTGGACGGTCAAGCCCTCGATATCGGACAGGCCGTCGATCAGTTGTTGCGCCAGCGGGTTTTCGTACGCGATCGAAGCCGCGAACGCCTTGGCGATCTTCTGCCTTCTTGAACCGCCCTCGCCCGCCGCCGCGCCAAGGTCGGCAAAGTAGTCGACTGCGGCGGTGAGGCCGGCCATCAGCTCGATCTGCGGCGTGCCGAGTTCGAACCGCTCCGGCAGGCCATTCGACGAACAGCGGCATTTATAGGGCTGCAAGTCATCGATGACGTCGCGCCGGCCCCACAATATGCCCATATGCGGTCCGAAGAATTTGTAGGCCGAGCAGATCAGGAAATCGCAGCCGAGCTCCTGCACGTCGATCAGCCCGTGCGGCGCGAATTGGACAGCATCGACATAGACCAGCGCACCGGCATTCCTGGCTATCGCAGTCAGCGCCTTCACCCGGTTGATCGAACCGGTCAAATTGCTGGCGTAGTTCAACGCGACCAGCCGTGTCTTCTCCGAAAGCAAGCCAGCCAGCGTCGCCTCCTCGACCTGCCAGCTGGTTTCGTCGAACGGCAGCCAGCACACGACGAGGCCGTGATCCTCGGCCAGTTGCAGCCAGGGCGAGACGTTGCCCTCATGGTCCATGCGGGTGAGGATGATCTCGTCGCCGGGCTGCATCGTGCGGCCGAGCGTGCGCGAGATGTGGTAGGTCAGCGTCGTCATGTTGGCGCCGATGACGATTT
The DNA here is from genome assembly GCF_004022805.1 of Mesorhizobium sp. M7A.F.Ca.CA.002.04.1.1. Classification (NCBI taxonomy): domain Bacteria; kingdom Pseudomonadati; phylum Pseudomonadota; class Alphaproteobacteria; order Hyphomicrobiales; family Phyllobacteriaceae; genus Mesorhizobium; species Mesorhizobium sp. M7A.F.Ca.CA.002.04.1.1. The sequence goes on from NZ_RZPL01000191.1 coordinate 2,634, forward strand.
CCTCAGGGCTTGCGGCGCCGAGGAAATCGGCCATGGCCTCATGTGCCTCATCGACGACGGCCTGCGCGGCAATCGTCGTTTCGAAGTAGCCGCCAAGGTTCGCATTGGTGGTCAAGAGACAGCGCGATACCGCATCCGCCACTGCCTGTGGCACCTGCGTGCCGGCAGGGTTGTCGAGATAGATGCGGCGGCGGCCCTTGTCGGTCAGAGAGAGAGCGGGAAATTTCCCCCGGATAGCCTCGATCGGAAAATTCATTGCCGCCCTTCTCCCATTGTAATCGTTGGATATTCGGCCAGAAATCCCCGTTCAAGGACAGGGATTGCCGACCCGCTGGTGGATCGCATCCACCGCCTTCTGCATTTCGTCGGTCCAGACGACGTCGACGGAAGACAGCGCCATATCGAGCTGCGCAACGGTCGTCGCGCCGACGATGTTCGAGGTCACGAACGGCCGGCTCGAGACAAAGGCGTTGGCAAACAGTGCCGGCTCCAGGCCAAAGGAGCGCGCCAGCTCATTGTATTCGAGTTGTGCCTCGGCGGCACCTGGCGTCTCGTAGCGCTGGCCGCGATTGAACAGCTGCGTGCGCGAGCCCTGAGGCCGCGCGCCGTGGTCGTACTTGCCGGTGAGATAGCCCTGCGCCAGCGGCGAATAGGGCAGCAGCGACACCTGCTCGCGCTCGCAGACCTCGGCGAGATTCACCTCGAAGGTGCGGTTGACGAGATTGTAGGCGTTCTGGATCGACGCGACGCGCGGGCCGATACCCTTGTCGGCTTCGGCAAGGAACCGCATCACGCCCCAGGAACTCTCGTTCGACAGGCCGAAATGCCGAATCTTTCCTGCCTTCACCAATTCGTCAAACACGGCAAGCGTCTCGGCGATCGGCGTTTCGCCGGCCGGTGCGCCGACGGAATCGGCGCGCGGCGACACGGCGCCGACGCGCGTCGGGTTGGCGCCCCAGGGGATATCCCGCTCCGGCCAGTGGATCTGATAGAGGTCGATGTAGTCGGTGCCGAGCTTGGTCAGCGACTTGTCGATGGCGTCAAAGATATCGGCGCGCACCAGTTGCGACGGCCTGTCGCCGCGAAACCAGCTGTTGGCCGTGCGGCCGACGACCTTCGAGGCCAAGATCACCTTGTCGCGGTTGCCCTTGGCCTTCATCCAGCTGCCGATGATCTTTTCGGTCCGCCCCTGCGTCTCCGCCTTGGGCGGGATCGGATAGAGCTCGGCGGTGTCGATGAAATTGACGCCGCGCGAGAAAGCCAGGTCCATCTGGGCGTGGCCTTCGGCCTCGGTGTTCTGCTGGCCCCAGGTCATGGAGCCCAGGCAGATCTGGGTAACAAGAAGATCGGTCCGACCGAGACGGCGTTTGTGCATGGATTCGGCTCCGGAGGAAGGCTGGCGCGACTGCGCGGAGGAGCCGCATCTATAGGCAAAGCAGAGCCGCTCTCCAAGCCTCGCCAGGCCGACTTTTGCGTGAACCAGCCGGGTTAGCGGCGAGCACCGGCCAGTGCACGACGCTTGGCCTCGTCGATCAGCATGTTGGCCACTTGCATGCGGATCATGGCGCGCTGGCGCAAATGTGGGGCGACGCGGTCGGGATGGTTGGCAAAGGCAAAGCTGCGGCGCATACGGCCGAAATCGGCGACCTGCTTGGGCTGATTGAGGCCGAGTTCGACGGCGATGGCTTCGGGATCGATCGGCGGCAGTTTTTCCTCGGGCTTTGGCTCTTCGCCGGCGAGAACCAGCTTGGCATGATCGAGCAAAGCGGCGAATTCGGTCGCCAGATCCGCGCCCGCCTCGCGATATTCGGCAGCGGAAACCTTGATGCGGCCGGAATGGAGTTCATCGGCCACCGAAAGATAGTCGAACGGGATGGATGGACGAGCGCCGGCCTCTTCGCCCTCGCCATTCTTGTCGGGGGCGATGAAGAGGTCGTCGAGCAACGAAGCGAAATCCCGCTTGGCGCCAGTAGCGATGTCAGCCTCCCCCTCGCCCGACCATTCGGGTATCGAAGCATAGAACCGGCTCGTTAAAAATGCATGGCACCGATCTCAATGAATTTAGCCGTCGCCTCGTGGCAGCCATGCAGCCAGCATTCGAGGCTACGATGCGCGTCAGCAAAAGTTTCACCCGGTTGCGGAAAATGGCGAAAAAAATCGCCAAGACATGGCAGGTATGCAAATGCTGCACTGCACAATTGTCACGATTCACCTATATTGGCAGCCGTGGAGGACCAATTTGGGGCTTGAATCATGGGTTTCTTCACTGAAATGTTCGCCCGGCCTCGGCCACAGGAACATCTGAGATACCGCTCGGCGCTCGCGCTGCTTCATTCGATGAGCAATGCCGACCGCGCCGACATAGGGATCAAGCCGGCCGACTTCCCCCGCATCGCCCGCGAAATGTCCATTCGCTAGCTGCATCCGGTGTTCAGGATGTCCCGGATCGGTCCGGGACACCTCCAAAAAATTCAATTCCTTAGCGCGATCCCAGGAACGTCGCCTTGCCCAACGGTACGCCATTGTGGCGAAGGATGTCGTAAGCCGTGGTGAGATGGAAATAGAAGTTGGGCATGGCCACATGCAGCAGATACTGCAGGCCGGGCATCGAGCTTTCGCGTCCACCAAGCTTCAGCTCGATGATCTTGTCATCGGAGCCGTCGAATTCGGCAGCCGAAAATGTCGCGAGAAGGTCGAGCGTCTTCGTGATGCGAGCCTGGACATCGGCAAAACTCGCCTCATTGTCCTCGTATTTCGGCACTTCGCGGCCGGCGAGCCGTGACGGCGCGCCCTTGGCATGATCGGTGGCGATCTGCACCTGCCTGGTCAAGGCGAACATGTCCGGCGCCAGCCGCGCCGTCAGAAAAACCTGCGGGTCTATCTTGCGGTCCAGCGCATTCTGTTCGGCGGTCGCAAGCACATTGGAAAGCGCTTTCAGCCTGGCCGAAAACACCGGCACGGATGCCTCATACATCGATATCGTCACGTCAAATCTCCTGCCCGGCCCAGCGCCGGCGGACGCGACGTAGCGCCTTCGTGCAGGATTTTTCAAGGCCGCCGACGCCGCGTCACCACGTTGCCGCAATCGCCGTCGTAGAATCCTCTTATCGAGCGGAGGTTCCCGATGAGATGCGCCCTTTTCGCAGCGACTGCCTTTCTCTCCCTTGCCCCGATCGGTCAAACGACCTTGGCAGCCGAAGATGCCCGCGAAACGCCCTATGTCGACGACCGGTCGAGCGCCGATGCTGTTGTGCGTTCGCTCTACAGCGCCATCAGCCGGCACGAATTCGCTCGCGCCTGGGGGTATTTCGGCGATACAAAACCGGCAAAGGATTTCGACAGTTTCGTCAAGGGCTATGACGGCACCGACAAGGTCGAGGTCTTGACCGGGGCGGTTTCCGACGAAGGGGCGGCCGGCAGCATTTTCTACAACGTGCCCATCGCCATCCGCGCCACCGACAAGAGCGGCGGCGAAAAGGTTTTTGCGGGCTGCTACACGCTGCGCCAGGTGAATGCCCAGATCCAGGCGGAGCCACCCTTCGATCCGATCCACATCGAGAAGGGGGCACTGAAACCCTCCGCCGCCGATTTCGAGGAGGCGCTGCCGCCAAGCTGCGGCGATGGGCCGCCGCCACCGAAGAAGGACACTGCGCTGGAGCAGGCAAAGAAGGCGTTTCTGGCAACCTATGGCGGCCAGTGCGACAAACAGTTCCTGGCCGACGAGCCGACGGTCTTTTCAATCAAATACAAGGACAAGGATGCGCAGCCCGGCGACCCCGACAAGGAGACGCGGCTGTTCCATTTTTCCTGCTCGGCCGCCGCCTACAATGAAAGCTCGGTCTATTATATGACCGACGAGACATCGGCCGTGCAGCAATTGCAATTCGCCGAACCCAAGATGGACATCCGCTACGAGAACAATGACAGCAACGGCAAATTGCTGGGCATGAGCATCGTCGGTTTCCAGACGTCCGGCTGGGCGGTCAATTCCGACTATGACGAGGCCACCCAGACGATCACCACGTTCAACAAGTGGCGCGGGGTCGGCGATGCTTCCGACGCCGGCACGTATCTGTTCCGCAACGGCAATTTCTCGCTGGTCCAGTACGACGTCGATGCATCATATGACGGCGAGCAAAATCCCGAGACTGTCGTCGACTACAACACTGCGCCTTGAGCGTCACACGGGCTTGCAGGCAGCCTGTCAGGGCGACTTCGACAGCATCCAGTTGAGCGTGCCGCGCCAGTCGGTCATGCGGATCGGGGTGCCATGGGTGCCGGTCTCGAAACGAACGAAACGGGTCGGGTAAGTCTTCGATTTGGCCAGGATCGAGCGAAAGAATGCCTCCTGATTTGCCACTGGGAAGACCACGTCGTGACTGCCCTGGCCGAAAAAGACCGGCACACGGCGCTTGAATGCTGGGCTGGTGAAAAAGCTCTCATCCCATAGCGAGCCGAGCAGCAGCAGGCCGTTGATGCGGCCGCCCATGTCCTTGCGCGCGGCAAGCTTCCAGCACAGCGCACCACCCATCGATCCGCAGGCAACGAAGATCTTCGCGCCTGGCGACCGGTCGGCATAGTGACCGATCAGCGCTGCCACCTGCGCTGCTCCCTTGTCGCCGAAATCGGTAAAATCCGGGCTAAGGTAGAGGCCGCCATTGCTGGCCATCAGGTTCTTGAGCCGGTTGAAATTGCCGCCGAAGGTGAAGTCGTCGACGCCTTGCTTGCGGCTGCCGCCCTGCCCGTGCAGGTAAAGCACGATGATGCCGGCGCCCTCGGTCTTGCCGACGGCGAAATGCCTGATATCGCCGGCGTCGGTTTTCAGCAACAGATCCTGCTGCACCTTGCGCACGCTGGCGTCGGTATATTGGGCGTTCACCCGCCGCTCGGGCACCTGGTCACGCTGGTTGATGTCGCGCATCTCGCGGTAGTCGATGACCGTGTAGGCACCGTTGCTGTCGGACGACAGCGTGGGCGGATAGGCGAAGAGATCGTCCTTGAAGGGTTTTAGGGACAGCGTCTGACTTTGCGCGGCCGACGACAGCAACGCGGTCGTGACTGCAAAGGCACAGAAAATTTGGCGGCGAAAAGACATACCCAACGCATGCGTAATTCGGCTTGGGTTTGTCAATCCTGCAGCACACCGCCGGCGCCTTCCAGCGCCTCGCGCGTGTCGACATCGACAGACGCCGCCGCGCCGATCTCGACATCGATGACATCGAGCCCTTCGGTCTCGACCAGATGGCGTGCACCGGTGTCGCCCTCCAGATGGGCGATCGCCGGAAACAGCGAACGCGGCAACAGCACCGGATTGCCGCGCTTGCCGTCATGCGAAGCGCGGACCACCGCATTGCCGCCGCCCTTGCGGAACGCATCGATCAAGCTGTCGAGATCGTCGGACGTGATATCGGGCATGTCGCCGAGCGCGATCATCACACCGGCGGAGTCCTCCGGCAGATAGGCAATGCCGGCCTTCAGCGACGTGGACAAGCCGTCGGTAAAATCAGGATTGTCGGCGAAGGTCACGTCGAGGCCCGCCAGCGCAGCGCGCACCCGCTCGCGCTGGTGGCCGGTGACGACGACAGTTCTGGACGCCTTCGAGCCAAGCGCCCGCTCGGCGGTGCGGCGCACCAGCGGCTTGCCGTCGAACAGCGCCAACAGCTTGTTCGGCCCGCCCATGCGGCTCGACCGGCCGGCCGCCAGCAGCACGATGCCGACCTTCAGCTGAGATTTGGCCGGCAGCGGTTCGCGCGGCTGCGGCCGTGTGGGGATTTCCATCAGCAGCCCGCCGACCCCCATGCCGGCAATATCCCTGGCGGTCACGTCGAGACCGGCGATCAATCGGTCCAGCAC
>NZ_RZPL01000192.1:0-8482 GCF_004022805.1 Mesorhizobium sp. M7A.F.Ca.CA.002.04.1.1
GACGGCTGGTCGACCCCGCGCAGCTGGAACGCGGATGAAGAAAGCCCTTTCGAACGGATGCGCGTCCTCAATCCGGCTCCCGAGACGTCGGCGCTCCGCGCCATCGACGGCGGGTTCAGGGAGCTTTTCCCTCAGTTCACGACCGTACCGCTCAAGGCGAGCTGGGCGGGCATGATCGATGCGATGCCTGATGTCGTGCCCATCGTCGATCGCGCCGCTGCGTTCCCAGGCCTCGTTGTCGCGACCGGGATGAGCGGCCACGGCTTCGGCATAGGACCCGGAATGGGCCGCATCCTGTCCGATTTGATCCAGGGCAACGAGACCGGGCACAATCTCCACAGGTTCCGTCAATCCCGTTTCAGCGACGGCAGCCCGATCCGATTGGGACCATCGCTGTAAGTATTTCTGCCGCCCGCCAGCCCATCCGCTCTGGCCTTGAAGAACCGGACGAGGGCTCAGGTGCCGCATGCCCGGGCGTAGATCTCGATGCTTCGCTGGACGTGATCGATCGCGATCTCCTCGACGTCGCAGCCGCGGGCGGCCCAAGCGAGCGCCGAAGGCAGGTGCTGGAGAAACAGCGTCACCGGCACCTTGCGGCCCTTCAACGCGTCGAAGAGCCGGTCGCAGGCGGCACGGGCTTGCGGGGTCGCCCAATAATATCGGATGCGATCGGAATAGGAGTAGTGGCGCAGCGTCCGCTTGTCGGCATCGCTGCCATGATAGTGGCTTGCCCAGTTCTTGGGCGCGGCTTGCATCAGCTCTTCCATGGCCTGATAAAGCGGCCGCTGGCCATAGAAAGGCACCAGATCGGAAGCGATCAGGTCGAGCGCGTACAGCGCCTCGCGCAGTTTGAAGGTCAGCTCGGGGCCGACCTTGAGGATGGCGAAGCCATCTTCGACGAGTTCACGCAGCGGCCTCTCGCCCTGATAGTCCGTCGAATGCGCTTCGAAAATGAGCGACGGCAATGTGTTCAGAGTTGCCGCCAGATCGCTGGCCTTGGTCCGATCGTAAAAAATCACATTCTGGTTGCCGAACTCCACGCCCGGCTGCACGACAAGCCCGATGACGCGGGAAAACGCGCTTTCAAGCCCGGCGGCCTGGAATGCTTTGGCGTGAATGGCATGTGTCTGGCGAGCCGCCTCCGGACTGGTCGGGGTGATCGCATCCAAAGCGTGATCGGCGCCACCGGGAGGCGGCACCTCCGTCCCGATGATGTAGACCGGGCTTGCCCCGCCGCTCTGCGCGGCCGCCTGTTCCGCGACGCCCGCCATTCTGGCTGCGCGCTCGGCCACCGTATGGTCGTCTAGCGTCGCCGGTTCACCCGCGCAGCCCATCGATGCATCGAGATGGATCTTGCGGAAGCCGGCGCGGACATAAGCATCGACCATTGTCCCGGCCTGCGCCATCGCCTCCTCGGCGGGCCGGTCTTTCCAGGGATTGGGACCGAGATGATCCCCGCCAAGCACGATCAGCTCTGTCGGGCACTGCTCGACTGCCGCGAGCGCTTTCACCATCGCCGCGAAATCGGACGGCGTCATGCCCGTATAACCGCCCAGATGATTGACCTGGTTGCACGTCGCTTCGATCAGGACGGTGGTGCCGGTTTCCCGGCCGTGGCGCAGTGCAGCTTTGAGCACCAGGGGGTGCGCCGAGCACACCGAGGTTACCCCGATTTTCTTTCCTTCCCTGTGCAGGCCCGGCACATCTTCGATCGCCACACGCATCAGCTTCTTCTCGCCGTTCTTGCCATGAAATCTTCCAGTTCGGCCCGCGTGCCGGCTCCCTCCATGGGGCCGAGGCGTGTGACGTTGCGCGCCCCTGCCGCATTGGCGAATTCGAGCGAAGTCCGCAGCGGCATCCCCAACCGCCGGCATGCGACATAGGCTCCGCCGAAACAGTCGCCGGCGCCGGTGGGGTCCGTTTCCTCGACGATGAGGCCGGGACAATCGGCACTGGCGCCCGTGCTTTGACGGGCTGACGCGCCATGTTCGCCACGCTTCACGGCGATCTCCTTGACCCCTCGTTTGAACAGCGCCTCGATTGCGCGTTCCTCGCCATCCATGCCGGCGGCCAGGAACAATTCATTGCCCGACGGCAGCAGCAGGTCCGCTTTGTCCACCAGGCTCGCGAATTTCTCCTCGGTCTGGCCGTGCGCCAGCAATTCTTTGCGCAGGTTCGGATCGAGCGACATGGTGCCGCCGCGTGCCTTGATCAGCGGGATCGCGCGTTCGGTGATCGCCCAGGCCGCGGGGCTTGCGAACACCGTTCCCATGACGTGGATATGCCCGCAACGCGCGATCAGCGCCTCGACCTGCGGGGTCCATTCCAGTCGAGCGGCGGCGGATTTGGCGATGTTGTAGACGAAATCGCGGCTTCCGTCCGTGCGGTAGCGGACAAAGGCGCTGCCCGTCGGATAATCCGCGGAAACAGCGATGGCGGAAGTGTCTACGCCGTCTCGCTTCAGGCGCTCCATGTTGACCGCGCCGAAATCGTCGTCGCCCACCACGCCCACCATTGCCGCCGCTCCGCCCATACGCGCGCATTGATCGATGAAGATGGCGGGCGCGCCACTCGGAAAGGGGCCAATGAGGTCGATCGGTTCCCGGAAACCGGTGCCTGTCTGCCTCGCGACGATCTCTACCAGGATTTCTCCAATCGTCACGGTTGGCCCGAGCGAGTCCGGTGCAAGCGTTTGGGGGAGGTCGTTCATCAAGCGTCCAATCCTAGGTGTGGTGTCGTTTGCGGTTTCACGACGCCGAGGCGTCTGGACCGGAAACCGCGTCCTTGTTGAGCATCTGGTTGTCGAGCGACATGAAGCGCTGATGCATCATGCAAGCGGCTCCGAAGGCAGCTCCATAGATGGCGCTCTCGTTGAAAACGATCTCGGGGATAGGAAAGGTCGCGGCCTGGAGCTCGCGGATATGCGCGTCGACCCGTGCGGCGACCAATGGATACAATTCCGCGACGGACCCGCCCAGCACGATGCGGTTCGGGTCGATCAGCCGCGAGATCTGCACGACTGCAAATGCGAACAAGACAGCCCATTCTTCGGCGAGCTGCACCGCTTGAGGAACACGATCGCGGACGTCACGCAGGAACAAGTCCAAGTCGGCGTCCGGCCTGTACTGGCGATAGGATGACAGGATGCGGTCGCGCCCGAAGGCCTGCTCCAGATTCCGGTATGTCGGGTTCCGTGTCTTGAGGTGGCCGACTTCTCCGGCCAGGCCATTGCCGCCGCGGAACAACTTGCCGTCGATGACAATTCCGCCACCGACACCGTTCTCGATGACCATGAAGAAGGTGACGCCGCTCGCCGCTTCCGGCTGGCTGTATGTGATGCCGATGCCGAATGCGTTGCCGTCATTTTCCGCGGATACCGGGATCTCGGCCGGAAGAAGGCTGCGGGCAAGGCCTGTGAGATCGACATTGCGCCACCCCAGGATCGGTGCGACGTGGATGAAACCGTCCTGGTTCATTTGTCCGGGCACCGCGATGCCGATGCCCTGACATCGCGCCAGGCTATCCTTCCGCATCTCGAGAAACACCTGTTCGATCGCCATGTGGACCGCGGCCTCCGGATCGCTGTCGTGTCCTTCGAAGCGCGTCATGGCGCTGCGAACGATCTTGCCCGCGAGATCGATCTCGACGCATGTCATATGTTCGACACCGATCTCTATGCCGGCGAAGAAAACGGCTTCAGGCACGATTTCCACGAGGATACCCGGTCTTCCGGCCCTGGGCTGGCCCGCCGGATTCGCGACATCGTTCTCCGCTACTTCGCGAACGAGTCCGGCCTCGACCAACTCCAGGACGATATTGCCGGCGGACGAGCGGTTGACCCCCATATGCCTGGCGAGATCGGCCCGGCTCAAAGGGCCGAAGCGGTGGAGCGCGTTCAGCGTCGCTACCGAATTGCTCTGGCGGATCCTGCGAGGCGAGCTGCTGGCGAAGGTTACATGGTTCATGGCGGACTCCGCATGTTCGTTCCCAGCCTATACTTCACCCGAGCTTGTTTTTCCTCCGGCAACGCAAAGTCCTCAAAGAATGAACCGCCTGATGTCGGAAGCAAGCAATTCCCGCTGCGCCGGACGCGAAGGAGAATGCCGCGAGCGAGCGGCATCCTCCTGTTGGAGCGTCAATTGCCGACAAGCACCTTGTCGACATTCTCGGAGGTCACCGCCAGCCACGGCACGTAGTAATGCTGGTCCTTGCCGTCGTTCCAGGCGAGCTTGCCGCCGTTTACGTCCCAGACAGCCGCGCGCGGCTTGTAGCTGTCGCCGACGATCTTGTGCAGCGCGAGGTCGATCGCCCCTTGCGCCTGTCCGTTGGCATCCTGGAGGATGGACATCGACTGTTCGCCACGCTTGACGGCTTCAAGCGCGTCCTTGATGCCGTCCACGCCGGCGACCGGAACCGTCTTGGGATCCAGGCCGTGGTTGCGGATGCCCTCGATGGCGCCGACGGCCATCTCGTCGTTTTCGGCCAGGACGCCCTGGATCGCATCGCCATGCGAGGTCAGGAAATTCTCCATCAGCGTGATGGCCTCGGCGCGTGACCAGTTGGCGGTGTTCTGCTCCAGGATGGTCACTCCGGGATTTTCCTTCAGCACCTTCTGGATCCCTTCAAGCCGCTGTACCTGGGCCGACTGGCCCAGCATCCCTTCCAGGATCACGACCTTGGCCTGCGGGCCGGCCTTGTCGATCACCGCCTTGGCCAGCATTTCGCCGGCCTCGACATCGTTGGAATTGATGTAGGCGTCGTAGAGCGCGGTGTTGGAAACCATCGTGTTGGAGCCGAACACCGGGATGCCGGCTGCCTTCGCGCGCTCGATCGGTTCATTGCCGGCGTCGATGTCGACCGGGATGAAGATGATCGCGTCGTATTTTTCGGTGATGGCTGTGTCGAACAGGTTCGACTGCGTCAGCACGTCCTGGCGACCGTCGAGAACTGTCAGCGCGGCGGTACCGTCCGCAAGCGCGGGGTGCGCCTTGGCGGCATCGGCCCACAGAACATTGTACTCGGTGTTGAGGCTCTGGACGATCGCCGCGATCTTCAACGTCTTGGCGTCGGCCGAACTCCCCCCGAACACCATGCCTGCAAGGGCAAGGCCGGCCGCTGCTCCCATCAGGAAGCGTCTTGTCGTTTTCATGTGCATTTCCTCCATGTTGCGTGCGGCCGCGCCGCTTGCGCCTGTTACTCTCTCCCGGCTCGGGAGCGGTCGATCAGCACCGCGAGGACGATGATCGAACCCTTGATGATCTGCTGGTAGTATGAGGACACCCCCATCAGATCGAGACCGTTGCTGATCATGCCGATGATCAGCACGCCCACCAGCGTATAGCCGATGCGGCCGATACCTCCGGTGAGGCTTGTTCCGCCGATGACCACCGCCGCGATGGCATCGAGTTCGTAGCCGATGCCCGCCTGTGGCAGGGCGGACGTGGTGCGGGCCGTCAGCATGACACCCGCGAGACCGGCCAGCGCGCCCATGATGACGTAAACCGAAAAGATGATGCCGGTGGTGTTGATGCCGCTCGTCTTCGCGCTGCGCGGGTTTCCGCCCACCGCATAGACCCGTCTTCCGTAAATGGAGTAGCGCAGGACGATTGCCGCGACAGCGAAGACGACGGCGAAAATGATCACCGGTACCGGTATGCCGAGCACGAGACCCTGGCCGAGCCAGCGGAATTCGAGGCTGAGATTGGGAATCGGGCGGCCGCCGCTGTAAAGCAGCGTCGCGCCGCGCGCCACGCTCAGCATTCCGAGCGTGGCGACGAAGGCCGGCACCTTGAAGTAGGCGATCAGCCCGCCATTGACGGCGCCGCAAAGCGCGCCCACGGCGACGCCGGCCGCGACTGCTAGGAGCGGATTGAACGCATCCGCGCCGGTGACCAGGCTGGCCGCCACGGCGCCGGCCAGCGCCAGGAGCGAACCGATGGAGAGATCGATGCCGGCCGTCAGGATCACGAAGGTCATGCCGACAGCCAGCACACCGTTCATGGAGACCTGCCGCAGAACGTTCAGCAGATTGTTGGTGGACAGGAAGTTCGGCGACGCCAGCGACAACACGACGAACAGGAGGATAAACGAGATGACGATGCCATAACGGGCGATGAACTTTCCCAGGCTCATGCCGCTCATGCTTTGACTGGCGGATACCATTGGATTCTTCTCCACGAAATGGATCGTCTGGCTAGGAAGCCAGATGAACGAGGGTTTCCTGGGTGGCCTCGGGTCCGGCGACCTCGCCTGCGATGCGGCCCCGGCGAAAAACGACGATGCGATCCGCATTGGCGAGGATTTCGGGCACCTCGGACGAGATCATCAGCACGGCGTTTCCCGCCTTCACGAAATTGCCGAGGAAGGCATAGATCTCGCGCTTGGCGCCTTCGTCGACGCCGCGTGTCGGCTCGTCGCAGATCAGGATCCTGGGGTTGGTGTCGACACAGCGCGCAAGGACAACCTTCTGCTGGTTGCCGCCGCTCAGGGATTGGACGGGCAGGTCCGGCGACGCCGTCTTGATGGAGAAGCGCTTGATGTGCTCGACCACGCTCCTGCCTTCCGCCGATCCGTTCATGAAGCCCTTGCGCGCATAATGCGGCAGGTTGGCCACGGTGATGTTGTGGGCGACCGACGCGGTCAGTGACAGGCCCGTCTGCTTGCGGTCCTCCGTGACCAGCGAAATGCCGGCGCCGATGGAATCGGCGGGCGTCTTGAGATCGATGGGCTTGCCCTCGATCAGCACCTGGCCGGAATCCCGCGGCTCGTTTCCGTAGAGCGCATTCACGAACTCGCTGCGACCGGAGCCGAGAAGCCCGTATATGCCGACGATCTCTCCCGCATGAACGGTCATGTCGATGTCGGCGAACTTTCCCTTCGATGCAAAGCCGCGGGCTTCGAGCAAGGGTTTCTGCGGGCCGGTATCCTTCGGTTCGCGATGATGGTCCAACAGGTCGCGGCCGACGATCGACCGGATCAGGCCCTTGCGGTCGATTTCGGAAATCGATCCGCCGCCTACGAAACGGCCGTCGCGGAAGACCGTATAATCGTCGGCGATCTCGAAGATCTCGGTCAGGCGGTGCGAGACATAAATGATGCCTACGCCCTCCGCGGTCAGAGTGCGGATCGCGTCGAACAGCATCTGCGCCTCGCGCTCGCCAATGGCCGAGGTGGGTTCGTCCATGATCAGGATGTCGCTGCGGCGGCTGATTGCCTTGGTGATCTCGACGAGTTGGGCCTGCGCGATCGAAAGATCGCGCAACCGCGCACCAGCGGGGATGTTGAATTTCAACCGCGCCAGGATCGCCTCCGCGTCGCTTAGCATGCACTTGTCGTCGACGAAGAAGCGGCCGCGCCGCTGTTCGCGGCCGAGATAGAGGTTCTCGGCGACGGTCATGTCCAGGAACGGGCTGAGCTCCTGGGTGATGATGGCGATACCGGCATCGAGCGCCTCGGCGGGGGAGGAGAAATTCACCTCCCGGCCTTTCACCGTGACGGATCCGGCGTCGCGCCGCAGCATCCCCATCAACACGCCGAGGAAGGTGGACTTGCCGGCACCGTTGCCACCGCACAAGGCATTGACCGTCCCGGCGCGCAACCGAATCCGCCCGTCGACCAGGGCGGGAACGCCTGCAAAGCTCTTCGCGACATTTTCGGCGCTGAGGAGAAGCGGCGCGGTGGCGCCGTTCTCGTTGGTGATAGCTTCGTTCTGCGTCATCTTCCCGTCCTCCTCGGGATGAGATGGCGCGGGCGCTTGTCGGCCCGCAGCCCTTTCGTCTTCAGGCAGCCTTGTTGATCTCGGCCCGGCGCACGGCTTCTTCCCAACGGCTTTCGATGAAAGCCTTGGCATGCGCGGCGAGCGGATTGTTGTCGGTCCAGGTGTCGCGCCAGATGCCGCACACACGCGACAGGGCTTCATCGACGATGGCGCTGGAGAAGCTCTCGAAGGTGACGTCGCGATTGTGGAAGCCAATGTCCACCAGCGCGGAAAAGATGCTCGCGAAATCGATCGTACCGGTGCCGAGATAGCCGCGGTAGTTCTCGTTGAAGTGGAAATAACCGAGCTTGTCCCCAGCCAGACGGATCGCCTCGGCCTGGCTCGCCTCCTCGATGTTCATGTGGAACGTGTCGAGATGCAGGAAGACGTCGTCGCGGCCGGTGTCCTTGATGAACTTCAGGCCTTGCGCGGTCGTGTTCAAGAGGTTGGACTCGAAGCGGTTCACCACTTCCAGAACGATCTGCACGCCGCTATCCCTGGCCACCTCGGCTGTCGCGGCGATGGCGTCGGCGCTGTTCATCCAGCCGGTTCGCGTGGGCAGCCCGTCATACTTGCCGTGCATCGAATAGAGAATGCCGCCCAATCGGATGCCGCCGATGTCGCGGACCGCCTTGACCGCGTCGGACAAGAGCGCCTTTCCCTTGGTGACCACGGCCTTGTCCTCGCTCGAGACGTCCGCATCCGCCGACAGGCCCATCGTGACCA
>NZ_RZPL01000193.1:0-8460 GCF_004022805.1 Mesorhizobium sp. M7A.F.Ca.CA.002.04.1.1
ATAAAGCTTTTCTCGTCCGGCGAGATGCTGCCGAACGCATTGCGCACCAGCGTCGGCAGCGAATAGCGGAAATCGAGAACACCGGTGAAGGCGAGTGCGGCGCGCAGCAGGTCCGGCGGACGCATCACCGCGATCTCGGCGTCGCGGCCGACGATGATCGTGTCGGTGTGGTGGCGGGCATGGCTCCAGCGCCAGGTCACCGGATTGCGCATCAGCATGAAGCTGGCGATCTGGTAGACGGCATCGTTCATCCAGCGTGTGCGGAAGGCGGTGCCGTGGCCGCACTCGTGCCAGCGCGAGTCGCTGGACGAGCCGTAGAGCACGCCATAGACGAGCAGGAACGGCACCACCCACCACGTGCCCCAGAACCAGGCGATCCCGGCGGCGGAACCCAATATGGCAACGATCCAGATGATCGTGTCGCGGATCGCCGGGCCGTCCGAGCGCTGCATCAGCTCTTTCATCGCCTTGCGCGGCACATCGGTGTGATACCACTCGGCCGAGGCCAGCCCGGTCTCGATCGCGATGCGCGTGCTTTCCCCGACCAGGCTGTAGTCGCGCTTTTTCTCCATCACATCGACCTCCGATTTCCGGCCCGCCAGCCGGAGCATTCGTTTCGCCTCATGCCCTGTCCGCCAATCCCGGAAAATTACCCGACGGTACAGGATAATCCTGTTGCGGCTGCCTGGCGATCGACGCGATCTTTGCTTCGGCCTCGGCGATC
Organism: Mesorhizobium sp. M7A.F.Ca.CA.002.04.1.1; assembly: GCF_004022805.1. NCBI lineage: Bacteria > Pseudomonadati > Pseudomonadota > Alphaproteobacteria > Hyphomicrobiales > Phyllobacteriaceae > Mesorhizobium > Mesorhizobium sp. M7A.F.Ca.CA.002.04.1.1. The sequence continues at coordinate 725 of NZ_RZPL01000193.1, forward strand.
GCGCCGGCGCCGTCGAGCACCCGGAACACTGCGTCGTAAGAACGGCTTTCACTATGCTCCAGCCAGATCATCTCGCCCCGCTCGCGCGCCGCGAGATTGCCGAGCACATGATGCGTCGAGGGTTCGATGCCCAGCGCATACTGCCCCGCCTGAAAATTCTGCCATTGATATGCGCAAGGCAGCTGGTCCTTGCGCGTCACCACTTCGAAGCCGAGCCCGAGCTGATCGTTGACCACTGCCACCGGCACCTCGCCATTGGCGTCCGCCGCCATCTCGTGCTGCCAGACCTGCTCGCTGAAACCCGATTGCGGCGCCGGCATCGTGCGGTAACCCACCTTCTGCGCCTGGTAGCGCTCGCCGGCATGGCCAGCCCAGACGACGTCGCGGATCGGCGCCAGATAGCGCGAACCCTCGTCGAGCAAGGGATGGCTGACATTGACGTGGTAAAAATACATGTGCGGCGTGCGGTTGAAACCGTGGTTGACGACGCGATCCGACAGCCGGATCTCGTTGCCGCCGACATCGGCCTCGATACGCCGGATCAGATGCAGATCCTCGCCGAACACTGCCGATTGCTGCACGGTGCCTTCGGCCCACAGCACGCAGCGGTCGCCGTCCCAGGTCTCGCCATAACCGGTCAGCCGCGCCGGAATGGTGCCGACGCGGCCATGCAGCGAATGGATCACGGTCTTCCTGCCCGGGTAGTTGTAGCTATCGGCCGGCACTTCTTCCCGGCCCAATATGTGGTCGAGGCCGCAGGTGACAAGCAGCCCTGAAAACGAACGCGCCCAGGCGAGCCCCCCTTCCCCCTCATAATCGTGCAGACCGGGGTTGCGAAAGCCGCTCGGCGAATGCCAGCCGATCGCCTGGCCCTTGAAGTCGCAATCGGCGATGTCGAGCGCCCGGTCGACCAGCGCCGTGAAACGCAGCCCCGTGCCGGTGCGGAACTCCAGCATGCGGATGCCGCGTTCCACGCCGTCGCCAAGCGTCATCAGCCGCACGCCGGCAAATTGCGACAGCATGCCCGAACGTTCCGACACCTGCCGGCGCGAAAGCGTCTTGCCGTAGAGTTCTACCATGTGACGGCCAACTTCTTCACTTCGCTCTCGTCTCTTTCAGCAGGGCCGACATATCGGCGCCGGTGATGATGCTTTCCACGGTCAGAAGATCGGTATCGGCAACCGTCTGCTCGGCGACGATCTCGCCGCGGCGCATGACGATGATGCGGTCGGCGACCTGGAACACGTGATGGATGTTGTGGGTGATCAAGAGCACGGAATGACCGGCGTCACGCACCTCCTTGACGAAGCGCAGCACGCCATGGGTTTCCTCGACACCGAGATTGTTGGTCGGTTCGTCGAGGATGATGACCTTGGCGGCGAACTGCATGGCGCGAGAAATCGCGATCGACTGCCGCTCGCCACCCGATAGCGTCGAGACCAGCGCATCGGCGTCGAGTTTTTTCGAGATGCCGACGCGCTTCAACAGCGCCGACGCCGCGTCTCGCAATTTGGCGAAATCGAGCGGCGCGAACACGCCCAGCCATTTCAGCTTGACCGGCTCGCGCCCAAGGAAAAGATTGCGCGCGATGCTGAGATCCGGCGCAAGAGACGTATCCTGGTGGATGGTCTCGATGCCGAGGTCCATCGCGTCGCGTGTCGAACGGATCGAAACCTTTTCACCGCGCACATAGATGTCGCCACGGTCGATCGGAAACACACCGGAAATCGCCTTGATCAGCGTCGATTTGCCGGCGCCGTTGTCGCCGAGCAGGGCCACCACCTCGCCTTCCTTGAGGGCAAAGGACGCATTCTTCAGTGCGCGGACGCTGCCGAAGGATTTTTGCAGATTCTGCAGCCGGAGAACTTCCATCGTCAGCCCCTTGCGGCGTTCTTCTGCAGCAAAGCGTGCAGGATGAGCATGGCGAGGATGATCAGGCCGACGAAGATGTTGTAGGCGAGGCCCGGCACGCCGATCAGCACAATGCCGTTGCGGATCGCGCGCAGCATCAGCGCACCGACGATGGTGCCGAGGATCGTGCCGCGTCCGCCGGTCAGCGCCGTGCCGCCGACCACCACCATGGCGATCACTTCGAGCTCGTAGCCGGTGCCGGCCACCGGTGAAGCGGCCGAAATGCGGAAGGCGCTGATCATGCCGGCCAGCCCCGCCAGAACCGAAGTCAGGATGAACAGCCACACCTTGACGGCGTCCGCCGGCACGCCACGCGCCACCGCCGCGTTGCGGTTCGAGCCGATGGCGCTGATCCAGTTGCCGAGCTTGGCATAGCGCAGCACGTAGATTGCCAGCAGCGAGAGACCGATGAACCACCACAGCGAGGTGTAGAACCGGAACGAGCCGACATTGAAGCTGCCGGCCAGCAGCGTCACGAAAAAACCCGGCTGGTCCCAGGATTTCAGCGGAAAGCCCTGCGTGATGTAGAGCGCTGCCCCACGCACCACGAGCAGCATCGACAGCGTGACCAGGAAGGACGAAATGCCGATCTTGGTGACGATCAGCCCGTTGATGGCGCCGATGGCGATGCACAGCAGAAGCCCGGCCAGAAGGGCGACACCTATATCCACGCCGCCGTTCTGCACCAGGAGCATGACGATGACCGGCGCCAGCCCGAACACGGCGCCGACCGACAGGTCGAACTCGCCCGCCGTCAACAGCAGCGTCATGCCGAGCGCGATGATGCCGAGCTCGGGCAGGAACGCCATCATGTTGGAGATGTTGAGCGGCGACAGGAAATTGGCATCGGCAACGGCGAACACCGCGAGCAGGACAATGAGGATGACGAGCGAGGAGAATTGCGGCGAGCGCATAAGGCTCGATCTGCGTTTCCCGACAGGCATTTCGTCTTCTGCGGCGATCATCATGACTGCTTGAACCATGCTTTGAAGAGACGCCCGCAGCTTACGCCGCGGGCACCGTTTTCACTTCGTGTCGTAGAGTTTCAGGATCGGTTCGACGCTCGAGGCGTCGTAGAGGCTGAACGTATGGATGTCGTAGCCGATCGGCTCACCCGAAGCGGCGAGCCCGAGCAGCGCCACCGGCATGAAGCCCTGCGCAGACGGGAACTGCCAGGCGGCCGCGTTGACGAAACCGGATTTGACGGCTTCCGCGGTTTCCTTGGAATTGCCCCAGCCGACGACCGGGATCTTGCCGGCCGGCACGCCGGCGCCGTCGAACACCCGCTTGACGCTGGCCGCGACGGAATCGCCAAGCGCGATGATCGCCGGCGGATTGTTGGCCACCATGTAGTCGGTCATCTTGGCAATGATGCCGGCCGGGTCGGTGCCGCAATCGACCACATCATATTTGATCCCCAACGGATCGAAGACGCTGGCGATGCCTTCGGTCTCCAGCTGCTGATAGCTGGCGCCGGGCACTTCCACCGGCAGGAACACCTTGTCGCCCTGCTTCACCATCTTGTGGTCGACAAGATACTTGGCCCAGATGACCCCCGCCTCCTTGAGATCGGCGCCGACATAGGCCTGCCGTCCGGTCGCCGGATCGTCTGTGTTGAAGAACACGATCGGGATGCCGGCTGCCTTGGCCGCCTTCACCTCTTCCGTCCACAAGCCCGGCTGGGCCGACGTGGTGGCGATGCCGTCGGGCTTGGCCGCAAGCGCGGAATTGAAGGCCTCCTTCTGCGCCGCCATGTCGCCGCCGCTGAATGAGATCTTGCAGGTCACCTTGAGCTGGTCGCAGGCTTTGGTCGCGCCGGCATTCCAGTCCAGCCAGAACGCATCCGACGGACCGCCATGCGACAGCAAGTAGAACGTCTTCTGGCCATCCTGCGCCATTGCCGGCGCGCTCAACGAGACGCCGGCGAGCAGCGTTACGGCAGCCGCCAGTTTCAATGCGAATTTCAACATTTTTTCTCCTCCCTTACTTTGGAACCGAACCGCGCCGCCGCGAACCAGCGGCGCGAGAAGGCCGTCACAGACCGTTGGCGCGGAACTTCCCGTCGAGGAATTTCTTGGCCCTCGGCACGTCGTCTTCCGAGAGATGCTCGATGATCACCGGGATGTTCGGATGCTTTTCCGCCAGCCGCTGGAGATAGAGGTCGTAGTTCAGCGAACCGAGGCCCGGTGCCGGCAACTCGATCTCACCGACGCCACGGAATGTATGGCTCTCCAGCGCGTCCTCGTCGCCGATATCGGCGTGCTTCTCGGACTTGTCGCCGCCCGAACGCTTGACGTCCTTGGCGTGAGCTATTCTGATCTTGTCGGTCAGCGTGTCGAACACCTGGTTCAGGATCTGGTCCATCCTGTCGATGTTATGCGTCTCGAAATAATTGGTCGGGTCCATCAGCAGACCGAGGCCGGGGTGATCGACCTGCGCGAACATCTTGACCGTCTCCTCGACCGAGCCGACGACGTTGTTGACATAGGTTTCGAGCAGGAAGACCGCGCCGTGGTCATAGGCCGTCTGGGCAAGGTCGGCGACCACCTTGCGGCATTCCTCGAACCCTTCCTCGGTCTTGTTCTTGGGGTGATGCACCCAGTCGGATTCGGTGTTGTAGGTGCCGGTTTCCGAGATCACATACGGGCTGCCGAAATGGCGGGCGTTGCGGATGATCTCTTTGAGGTAGCCGACGCGCTTGTCGCGCTCGGCCTTGTCCGGGTGGATGATATTTGTGTAGCCGGAAATGCAGCACACCGGCAGGTGATGATCGCGGAAGACGTCGCGCACCTTCTTGGCCTTGTCCTTGGTGATCTGCCCGGCCGACAGGTCGACATCCTTGAAGTGGAGGTCGAGTTGCACCGTGTTGAAATCGAGCCCGCGGATCTTCTTCGCCGTCTCTTCGAGGCCGTACGGGAAATAGCCCGTGAAAATACCTGCCTGCATCATGGTGTGAATTCCTCCCTGTAAGCGATTCAGTTGTTTGGTGTTTCAGCTGCGGTGATCAGGTAGCGATTTCGGAAAGCTTGACCGTGCGGGCCTCGTCGATCGAGCGGTAGCCCGCCTCGACCAGCGCCATGGTCTTGACGTTGTCGGCGACCGACAGCGCCGGCGGCGTGCCGGTCTTCACCGCGTGCTGGAGCTGCTCCATCACACCGATAAAGGCATGCGGGAACCACATCGTGTCCCAGCTCGGGCTGACCCATTCGCCGCCGGTCGTCTCGGTCGAAGCGTAAGTCAGCGTCGAGGCAGCGCCCGTCGGCCAGCCGATGGTGCCCTTCGCGACCCCCTTGCTGCCGTCGACGCGCCAGTTGATGTGCTGGTCGTCCTTGTAGCCATCCTGGCGCGGACCCGACCAGACATCCTCCAGCGACACGGCAAGCACGCCGGACGGGAAGCGCAGCGTCGACACGGTGATGCCGTCGGAGTGGTCGAATGTCGTGCGCGGGTCTTTGCGTGTCAGCGTGGTGATCTCGTCGGGATCGCCGAACAGGAAGCGCAGCACGTCGAGATGATGCACGCTCATATTGGCGAGCGTCAGCCGGTCATAATCCTCGAGAAAGCTCTGCCAATGCGGGATGGCGTGCATGTCGATCTGCGCGAAGACGATGTCGCCCAGCGCGCCGCTGTCGATGATCTGCTTCAAGACGCGCATCGATTGGTCGTAGCGCATGTTCTGATTGATCGAGAGGATCTTGCCGGCCTTGGCCGCCTCATCGCGCAGCTTGACCGCTTCCTCGACTGACAGCGCCAGCGGCTTCTGCGCCAGGATCGCCTTGATATGCTTCTGCCTCAGCGCGTGACGGATCAGCGCCGGCTGCAGGTCGGGCGGGAAAGCAAGGTCGATGATCTCGACATTTTCGTCCTCGATCAGTTTTTCCGGTGTGTCGTGGACGGTCGGAATGCCCCAGCGCGTCGCCACCTTATCGGCGCTGGCCCTGGTGCGCGAGGCGATTGCCACCACCGGGAACCCGGCTTCCTTGTAGGCGGCGAGATGGCACTCGGCCATGATCATGCCTGCGCCGACACAGCCGATCTTGTATTCCTTCGTGCGGACCTTCACGTCCGGCTCGAAGCCTTTGCTTGCCATCTCTTCCTCCCGAAACTCTTTCCTTGCGGCGGCCGTCATCGTGCCAACGCCCCGCCGCTCTGTTCGAAATAATGCACTCTGGCCGGCTCGCAGGATATCGCCACCATGGCATCCGGCCGGATGTCGGGCTGGCCGCGCAGCAACGCCTTCAGCCGCGCCTGCCCGGCAGCGAGCGTCACCACGGTGTAGCCGCCAAGCGGCTCGACCTCGAACACTCGCGCCGGGCGGCCCGGGCCCCCGTCCGCCCACGGTCTGACCTTGATGTCCTCCGGCCTCAGCCCGATCTCCACGGCATCGGCGGGCGCTGTCTTGTCGTCGATGCGGATCGTGCCTTCAGCCGCTTCGACACCGCCCTCGCCACGCGCCGATCTGAGGATGTTCATCATCGGCGAGCCAAGTAGCCTTGCCACATAGGTGCTGGCCGGGCGGTCGTAAATCTCTGCCGGCGTACCGATCTGCCTGATCTTGCCGTCCTCCAGGATGGCGATGCGATCGGCGACCGACATCGCTTCTTCCTGGTCATGCGTGACGTAGATCAGCGTCTTGCCGAGTTCGCGCTGGATGCGCTTCAGCTCGACGCGCGTTTCTTCGCGCAGCCTGGCGTCGAGCGCCGAGATCGGATCGTCCATCAGATAGGCATTGGGATCGCGCACCAGAGCCCGGGCGATCGCCACGCGCTGCCGCTCCCCGCCCGAAAGCTGTCCCGGCGGCTTGTGCAGGATATGGCCGATATGTAGCTTCGCCGCGACGTCGGTGACCCGCCGCTTGATCTCGGCCTCGGCGACCCGGCGTTCGACCAGGGGAAAGCGGACATTTTCGAGCCCGCTCATATGCGGGAACAGCGCCAGGTTCTGGAACACCATAGCCACGTTGCGCTCGGCCGGCGACATCGCGTTGACCGGCCTGCCTCCGATCAGGATTTCGCCGGTGTCAGGTGTCTCCAACCCGAGCACCAGGCGCAGGATGGTCGACTTGCCCGACAGCGGCGGACCGAAGAAGCAGAAGAACTCATTGTCGTTGACGGTGAACGAGGCGTCGTCGACGGCGAGTGTATTGCCGTAGCGTTTGGTCACATTACGGAAGACGATATCGGCCATCTCAACCTGCCTTCATCGCAAGGCCGGTAGCGGCGTCGAAGACGCGCACCGACGACGTAGTGGGAGCGATGACAGCGGTGTCGCCGATAGCCAGCCCGACATCATTGTCGAACACCGTTTTCACAGCCGCCTCGCCCTGGCCGAGATGAACGATGGTGCGCGCACCGATCCGTTCGACAAAGGTCACCGGCATTGCGAGGCCCTGCCCATTCTGCACCAACGTCGCCTGTTCAGGCCGGAATCCGTAAAGCACCTCGCCGCGTGCACCACGCATGGCCGCTGCGAGTTCGCCCGGCAGCGGCGGCGTGACGCCCAACGGTCCGAGATCGACGACCAGTCCGCGGTCGCTCTCCGCCGGCCTGCCCTTGAGCAGATTCATGCCCGGCGCACCGATAAAGCGGGCGACGAAGACATTGGCTGGATCGTTGTAGACCTCGAGCGGCGTGCCGACCTGCTGCAAAACCCCATGATCCATGACCGCGATGCGGTCGGCCATGGTCATCGCCTCGAGCTGATCGTGGGTGACATACACCATGGTCTGGCGGAACTGCCGCTGCAGCTGCTTCAGTTCGGTGCGCATGACGGCCCGGAAAGCGGCGTCGACATTGGAGAGCGGCTCGTCGAGCAGGAAGATCGCC
>NZ_RZPL01000194.1:0-8445 GCF_004022805.1 Mesorhizobium sp. M7A.F.Ca.CA.002.04.1.1
GTCCTGCCGGATTTCATCCGCGCCAAACGTCCTCCAGATAAGCGAGCGCCGATGCGGCCAGCAATCAATCCAGCCGACAGTCGCCAAACGATCGCAGCGACCTATTTCAACGACCAGCACGGGACCGACAAGCCGAGAAGGAGGCGATTATGCTCGCAAACAGCAACGCAACGGCAAATCTGGCGGTAAGCGATCTGGCAAAGGCCAAGGCTTTCTACGAAGGAACGCTTGGCCTGAAACAGGTGCAGGATGAGGGGGGCGAACTGATCGTGTACAAAAGCGGCGATACCACCCTCAACGTCTATCATTCCCAATTTGCCGGAACCAACAAGGCGACAGCGGTGACCTGGATGGTTGGCGACGAGATCGGCAACATCGTCAAGGAGCTGAAGTCGAAGGGCGTCGCCTTCGAGCACTATCAGATGCCGGGCTTGACGCTGGAGGGCGATCTCCACGTCGGTTACGGAATGAAAGTTGCCTGGTTCAAGGATCCAGACGGCAACATCCTGAACCTTGTGGACAGGTAGATTTCTTCACCTCACCTCGCCAGGCCAACCGCGAGGTAGGTGAGCGCCGAAATCAAAGCGGTGGCCGGCAAGGTAACGATCCAGGCGATGACGATGTTGCCGGCAATGCCCCAGCGCACGGCCGAGACGCGGCGGGCGGCGCCGACGCCGATGATGGCGCCGGTGATGGTGTGGGTGGTCGATACGGGAACGCCGAGCCAGGTCGCCGCAAACAGCGTGATCGCCCCACCGGTTTCGGCGCAAAAACCCTGCATCGGGTTCAGCCGGGTGATCTTCGAGCCCATGGTGTGGACGATGCGCCAGCCGCCGAACAGGGTGCCGAGCGCCAGTGCCGACTGGCAAGTGAGGACCACCCACAGCGGCACGTAGAAAGTCGCGCCGAGCATGCCTTGCGAATAGAGCAGCACGGCGATGATGCCCATGGTCTTCTGGGCGTCATTGCCGCCGTGCCCGAGGGAATAGAGCGAGGCGGAAAAGAACTGCATGACGCGGAAGGTGCTGTCGACCGCAAACGGCGTCTGGCGCACGAAGAGCCACGAGACGACGAGAACCAGGACGAGCGCCAGGATAAAGCCCGTCGCTGGCGACAAGACGATTGCCGCGACCGTCTTGCCAAGCCCGGTCCAAACGATGGCGCCCACGCCTGCCTTCGCCACACCGGCGCCGACCAGGCCGCCGATCAGCGCATGCGAGCTGCTCGAAGGGATGCCGGCGATCCAGGTGACGATGTTCCAGACGATGGCGCCGACCAGGGCTGCAAAGATCACCGCCGGGGTGACGATGCTGACGTCGACGATGCCTTTGCCTACGGTCTCGGCAACGTGGAGGCCGAAGAACATGAAGGCGATGAAATTGAAGAATGCCGCCCACAGCACCGCATATTGCGGCCGCAGCACGCGGGTGGAAACGATGGTGGCGATGGAATTGGCGGCGTCGTGCAGGCCGTTGAGAAAGTCGAAGAACAGTGCGACGGCGACGAGGCCGGCCAGCACGGGAAAGGCAATGGTTGCTTCCATCACCTAGACATTCTCAATGACGATGCCGCTGATCTCGTTGGCGACGTCCTCGAAGCGGTCGACCACCTTTTCCAGTTGGCCATAAATCTCGCTGCCGATCATATAGGCCATCGGATCGCTGCTGCCGTGCTTCCTGAAGAGATCCTTCAGCCCTTGCTCGTGCAGGTCGTCGGCCCGGCTTTCGACGCGCATCACCTCTTCGGCGATGGCGTTGAGGCGCACAGTATGCGTTGCGACCTTGTTGAGCAGCGGGATCGCCTCGGCCACCAGCTTGGCGGCGGCGACGATGACGCCACCCATTTCCTGCATCAGCGGATCGAACTCCTTGCGCTCGAACAGCTTCACCGTCTTGACCGTCTTGTGCATCATATCGATGGCGTCATCCATCGACTGGATCAGGTCCTTGATGTCGCCGCGATCGAAAGGCGTGATGAAGGAGCGCCGTACCGCCAGCAGGACTTCCGCGGTGATGTGGTCGGCCTCATCTTCGAGATCGATGATTTTCTGGCACCAGAGATCGATATCCCTGCCCTGGAGAAGCTGCTCCAGCGCCTCGGCGCCGCCGACCACGGTGCGGGAATGTCGTTCGAACAGGTCGAAGAAGCGATCTTCGCGCGGCAAAAGCTTGCGGAACCAGCCCAGCATGGTCGATCTCCCAGTTTCATCCACATAGCGCCGCATTCAGCCGCGGGAAACAGGTAGCCGGCTTAAAGGTGTGGATGCAGGGCAATTGTGCGTGGCGCTTGCGGTAGAGCACAATTTCCCCGACCTTGCAGCGAACGACCGGAAAGATCACATGATCGACAAGCTGGAATTCTTCATCGCGCTCGCCAGGGAGGAGCATTTCGGCCGGGCGGCGGAGGTGTGCGGCGTCACGCAGCCGACGCTGTCGGCCGGCATCAAGCAGTTGGAAGGCCAGCTTGGCGTCATGCTGGTTCTGCGCGGCTCACGCTTCCAGGGGCTGACGCCGGAGGGAAAACAGGTGCTGGTGTGGGCACGCCGCATCGTCGGCGACACCAGGACCATGCGCGAGGAAATGCGGGCGGCGCGCCACGGACTTTCGGGCCGTATCCGCATCGCCGCCATCCCGACGGCGCTCGCCATGCTGCCGCGGCTGACGACGCCATTTCGCGAAAAGCATCCCGGCGTCACCTTTTCGGTGCTGTCGCGGACCTCAATCGAGGTGCTGTCGCTGCTCGGCAATTTCGACATCGATGCCGGCATCACCTATCTCGACAACGAGCCGCTGGGGCGGGTGACCAGCGTGCCGCTCTATGACGAGCGCTACCAACTGATCACCGCGATGGGAAATCCTTATTCCGACCGCGACAAAGTGACATGGGCGGAGCTCTCAAACCTGCCGCTGTGCCTGTTGACGCCGGACATGCAGAACCGCCGCATCATCGACCAGCATCTGGCCGAAGCCGGCGTGCAGGTGCGACCGACGCTGGAATCCAATTCGATGATCGTGCTGTTTTCGCACATCCGCACCGGCAAATGGTCGTCGATCATGCCGCTCAACCTTGCGGAAACATTCGGCTTTTCCGAACCGATCCGCGCCATTCCAATCATCGAACCTGACGCCAGCCACACGGTCGGCCTGGTGGCGACACCGCGCGAACCGCACACACCTTGGTCTCGGCGCTGCTGGACGAGGCAATGGCGCTGGCGGACGATTTCCATGCCAACCGTTCCGCTAGACAGGGTTAGTCAAACGGAACGATAGAAAATTTCTATCGTACAACGAAACCGCTTTATTGATTTCAGAGGTTTTCTCTGATTTCTTAAGCACTTAGCGATAAAGCGGCACGCGCATGTCGTTGTTCCAAAACAGCTTGATGCTTTTGGCCGATATGCGTGGGTCGCTACGATAGGGAGGGCGCTGCATGACAATGCAGCCTGCAAGTACCGAGATTATGTCGCGCACGGCCGCGATCATCCAGGAGATGAAGGGGCTCGAAGGCCCTTTGCTGCCGATCCTCCACGGCATCCAGGAAGAGTTCGGCCATGTGCCCAAGGATGCGCTGCCGGTCATCGCCGAGGCGCTGAACATTTCCAGGGCCGAGGTGCACGGCGTCGTCAGCTTCTATCACGATTACCGAAGCCATCCGGCAGGCCGGCATGTGTTGAAGCTCTGCCAGGCGGAATCCTGCCAGTCCATGGGTTCGGATGCCATCGCCGCCAAGCTGCAGCAACTGCTGGGCATCGGCTTTCATGAAACGACCCGCGACGGTTCGGTGACGCTGGAGCCGGTCTACTGTCTCGGCCTGTGCGCCTGTTCGCCCGCCGCCATGCTCGATAGCGAGGTGATCGGACGGCTCGATGACGAGAAGCTCGACGAGATCGTTGCAGAGGTGCGCTCATGATCCCGCGTATCTACATTCCCGGCGATTCCGGTGCGCTGGCGCTTGGCGCCGAAAAGGTCGCCAAGGCGATCGCCGGCGAACTCGCCGAGCGCGGCATCGAGGCCAAGATCGTGCGCAATGGTTCGCGCGGCGCCTATTTCCTCGAACCGATGGTCGAAGTCGCTACAGCCAACGGCCGCATCGCCTACGGGCCGGTCAAACCGTCCGACGTCAAAAGCCTGTTCGACAGCGGCTTCCTTACCGGCGGCCATCATAAACGCTGGCTGGGCGCGCCGGACAAGATCCCCTTCCTGGCCAAGCAGACGCGGCTGACTTTCGCGCGCTGCGGCGTCACGGATCCGCTGTCGCTCGAATCCTACAAAAAACATGGCGGGTTGAATGGATTGATGAACGCGCTGGCGCTGACGCCTGCCGCCATCGTCGCAGAGGTGACCGAATCGGGCCTGCGCGGACGCGGCGGCGCCGGCTTCCCGACCGGCATCAAATGGAAGACGGTGCTCGATACAGCAGGCGACCGCAAATACATCGTCTGCAACGCCGATGAAGGCGACTCCGGCACTTTCGCCGACCGCATGATCATGGAGGGCGATCCCTTCGTGCTGATCGAAGGCATGACGATCGCCGGTATAGCCACGGGCGCGACCAAGGGCTTCGTCTATGTCCGCTCGGAATATCCGCATGCGGTGGCGGCGATGAACAAGGCCGTCGAGATCGCCCGCAAGGCCGGCGTTCTTGGCGCCAGCGTGCTGGGTTCCCCTCACGCGTTCGACATGGAGATCCGGGTCGGCGCCGGCGCCTATGTCTGCGGCGAAGAGACGGCGCTGCTCGATTCGCTCGAGGGCAAGCGCGGCATGGTGCGGGCAAAGCCGCCTCTGCCTGCGCATAAGGGGCTGTTCGGCAAGCCGACGGTGATCAACAACGTCATCAGCCTAGCCTCTGTGCCCGTCATCATGGACAAGGGTGCGGCCTTCTACAAGGATTTCGGCATGGGCCGCTCGCGCGGCACGATCCCGGTCCAGATCGCCGGCAATGTCAAATTTGCAGGGCTGTTCGAAGCCGCTTTCGGCATGACGCTTGGCGAGATCGTCGACGAGATCGGCGGCGGCACGGCCACCGGCCGGCCGGTCAAGGCAGTGCAGGTCGGCGGACCGCTCGGCGCCTATTTCCCGCGCGCGCTGTTCGACACGCCATTCGACTATGAAGCCTTCGCGGCCAAGGACGGGCTGATCGGCCATGCCGGTATCGTGGTGTTCGACGACACCGCCGACATGCTGAAACAGGCGCGCTTCGCCATGGAATTCTGCGCCATCGAAAGCTGCGGCAAGTGCACGCCCTGCCGCATCGGCTCGACGCGCGGTGTCGAGACCATCGACAAACTCGCCGCGGGCATCGAGCCGGAGAAGAACCTCGCTCTGGTCACCGACCTCTGCAACACGATGAAATTCGGCTCGCTCTGCGCGCTGGGCGGCTTCACGCCCTACCCTGTGATGAGCTCGATCACCCATTTCCCCGACGACTTCAAGCCCGCGCCCGTGCGCGTGGCTGCCGAATAGGAGCTGGCAGATGAACATCAAGGCCGACTTCCCATCCCTCGTCGAAGAGATTGACTACGGAACCCCGCAATCGAAGGCGCAGAAGCAGGTCACGCTGAACGTCGACGGGCGCAGCATCACCGTGCCGGAAGGCACCTCGATCATGCGTGCCGCGATGGAGGGCGGGGTCGAAATCCCGAAGCTCTGCGCCACCGACATGCTGGACTCCTTCGGTTCGTGCCGTGTCTGCCTTGTGGAGATCGAAGGACGCGGCGGCACGCCGGCATCCTGCACGACGCCTGTCGGCGAAGGCATGATCGTGCGCACGCAGACCGAGCGGCTCGATGCCATTCGCCGTGGCGTCATGGAGCTCTATGTCTCCGACCATCCGACCGGCTGGAACGAACAGGCCGGAACCGGCGCCAGCGAGTTCGACGCGGTGGCGAAGTCGATCGGCCTGACCGAGAACCGCTACGGCATCGAGGGCCGCAACCACGTCAAGCCGGAAGGTGGCGTGGCGCCCGGCCATGGCTCGCTGGCAGTCGATTACATCGCCCGCGACGAATCCAACCCCTATTTCACCTATGATGCCTCGCAATGCATCGTCTGCTCGCGCTGCGTGCGGGCGTGCGAAGAAGTGCAGGGCACGTTTGCGCTGACCATCGAGGGACGCGGCTTCGAATCCCGGGTTTCGGCCGGAATGCACGAGGCGTTCATCGATTCGGAATGCGTGTCCTGCGGCGCTTGCGTCCAGGCCTGCCCGACCGATGCGCTGCGTGAGAAGACGGTGCTTGCCAAGGGCCTGCCGGAGCGCTCGGCCGTCACCACCTGCGCCTATTGCGGCGTCGGCTGCTCGTTCAAGGCCGAGGTGAAGGGTGACGAAGTCGTTCGCATGATGCCCTACAAGGAGGGCAAGGCGAACCACGGCCATTCCTGCGTGAAGGGCCGTTTCGCCTATGGCTACGCCACCCACAAGGACCGCATCCTGTCGCCGATGATCCGCGAAAAGGTCACCGATCCGTGGCGCGAAGTAAGCTGGGAAGAGGCGATCGCCCATACCGCCAAGGAATTCCGCCGCATCCAATACCAGTACGGACGCACCGCGATCGGCGGCATCACCTCGTCGCGCTGCACCAATGAGGAAACCTACCTCGTCCAGAAGATGGTGCGGCAGGGTTTCCGCAACAACAATGTCGACACCTGCGCACGCGTCTGCCATTCGCCGACGGGCTACGGGCTCGGCCAGACATATGGCACGTCTGCCGGCACGCAGGATTTCGATTCCGTCGACTTCACCGACGTCGCCGTCATCATCGGCGCCAATCCGGCTTCCGCTCACCCGGTGTTCGCCTCGCGGCTCAAGAAGCGGCTGCGCCAGGGCGCCAAGCTGATCGTGCTCGATCCGCGCCGCACCGAGATGGTCAAGTCGGCTCATATCGAAGCGGATTACCACCTGCCGCTGAAGCCCGGCACCAATGTGGCCGTGCTGACGGCGCTGGCGCATGTGATCGTCACCGAGGGCTTGTTCGACGAAGCCTTCATCCGCGAACGTTGCGACTGGACGGAGTTCCAGGATTGGGCATCGTTCGTCGCCTTGCCGGAAAACAGCCCCGAAACCGTCGGCAAATTGTCCGGCGTCGATCCCGAGCTGATCCGCGGTGCTGCGCGTCTCTACGCCACCGGCGGCAACGGCGCGATCTATTACGGCCTGGGCGTGACGGAACACAGCCAAGGTTCGACCACTGTGATGGCAATCGCCAATCTCGCCATGGCCACCGGCAATATCGGCCGGCCCGGCGTCGGCGTGAACCCGCTGCGCGGCCAGAACAACGTGCAGGGCTCCTGCGACATGGGTTCCTTCCCGCACGAACTGCCGGGCTATCGCCACATCTCCGGCGAAGCCGTGCGCGATATCTACGAGACCTTGTGGGGCGTAAAGCTGGACGACGAACCCGGCCTGCGCATCCCCAACATGCTGGACGCCGCCGTCGACGGCAGCTTCAAGGGCATCTACATCCAGGGCGAAGACATTCTGCAGTCCGATCCCGACACCAAGCATGTCGCAGCCGGCCTTGCCGCGATGGAATGCGTCGTCGTGCACGACCTCTTCCTCAACGAGACGGCGAACTACGCGCATGTCTTCCTGCCGGGCTCGACCTTCCTGGAGAAGGACGGCACCTTCACCAACGCCGAGCGCCGCATCAACATGGTGCGCAAGGTTCTTGAGCCGAAGGCGCGCTACGCCGATTGGGAGGCGACGCAGGAGCTTGCCCGCGCGATCGGGCTGGACTGGAACTATAAGCATCCCTCCGAAATCATGGACGAGATCGCGATGACCACGCCGAGCTTCGCCGGCGTCTCCTTCGAGCTGCTCGACCGTGTCGGGTCCGTGCAATGGCCCTGCAACGAGAAGGCGCCGCTCGGCACCCCGATCATGCATATCGACGGGTTCGTGCGCGGCAAGGGCAAGTTCATCCGTACCGAATATGTGGCGACGGACGAAAGGACGGGGCCGCGCTTCCCGCTGCTGCTCACCACCGGCCGCATCCTGTCGCAGTACAATGTCGGCGCGCAGACCAGGCGCACCGACAACAGCATGTGGCACTCGGAGGACCGGCTGGAGATTCATCCGCACGACGCCGAGAACCGCGGCTTGCGCGACGGCGACTGGGTCCGGCTGACCAGCCGCTCGGGCGAGACGACGCTGCGCGCGCTGATCACCGACCGGGTGTCGCCCGGCGTGGTCTACACGACGTTCCACCATCCGGACACGCAGGCCAACGTGATCACCACCGACTTCTCCGACTGGGCGACCAACTGCCCGGAATACAAGGTGACGGCGGTGCAGGTCGGCGCCTCCAATGGGCCGTCGGAATGGCAGCGCGACTATGACGAGCAAGCCAAGCAGAGCCGGCGCATCGCGTCTTTGCAGGCGGCGCAGCTACAATGCCCTCGGTCAGCGAGAAGCCAAGCGCGAAATCCTCGAAATCGGCCGGGCTTGCCA
>NZ_RZPL01000195.1:0-8438 GCF_004022805.1 Mesorhizobium sp. M7A.F.Ca.CA.002.04.1.1
CTGCCGGCCATGCCTCGTCCGAGCTGACCTGCGGACCGCTGCGCCTCGACACCAAGGCCTCCAAGGCCGATGTCGGCGGCGTGCCGCTGAAGCTGACGTCGCACGAATTCCGCCTGCTTGCCTATCTGATGCACCATATGGGCGAGGTCGTCTCGCGGACCGAACTGGTCGAGCATCTCTACGATCAGGATTTCGACCGCGATTCCAACACCATCGAGGTGTTTGTCGGGCGGCTGCGCAAGAAGATGGGCATCGACATGATCGAAACCGTGCGCGGCATGGGCTACCGCATGCGTGAGCCGGAGGCGTAACTCGGAACCGCTCAAACCAACCGCAAGGACGCCGCTTTCGCTGCGTTTGTGGCCGCGTTCGCTGACGTTCCGCGTCATCGCCTTTTCCACGGTCTGGGCGATCGTGACGCTCGTTGTCATCTTCACCTTGATCACCACCCTATACCGCCAAGCCAGCGAGCGCGGCTTCGACAGCCTGCTTTCGGCGCATCTGTTCAACCTGATCGGTTCGATCGGCATCTCCGACAGCGGTGCGCTGACCGGCGCGCCAGATCTCGGCGACCTCCGGTTCTCGGAGCCGAATTCGGGCTGGTACTGGTCGGTTGAGCCCGCTTCGGAAGGCGTGCATGGCGATCTCCATTCGTCGTCGATGACCACGACGATCCCGTCACCGAGCGTTGCCGAGGTGCCGTTCAACGCGAGCTTCCAGCGCAGCTACGCAGCCGAAGGCATCGACGGCGAGCAACTCGAAGTGTTCGAGAGCGAATTCGTCCTCGACGCCAAGAACCGCGCCGCGCGTTTCCGCGTCATGGGCAACCAGAGCGAACTCGAACAGGAAATCGCCACCTTTCAGCGCCGCCTGCTGACCTATCTCAGCCTGTTCGGCGTCGGCATGATCGCCATCAACGCGATCGCAATCCTGCTCGGCCTGCAGCCGCTGCGCCGGGTCAGGAACGCGCTCGCCATGGTGCGCGAAGGCACCGCCCAGAGGCTCGACGGCCGCTTCCCGGCCGAGATCGAACCGCTTGCCAACGAAACCAATGCGCTGATCGAAAACAACAGGCGCATCGTCGAGCGGTCGCGAACACAGGTCGGCAATCTCGCCCATTCGCTGAAGACGCCGCTGGCGGTACTGCTCAACGAGGGCCGCGCGCTCGGCGGCGCCAAGGGGCAGTTGATCGCCGAACAGGCGGCTTCCATGCAGAAGCAGGTCGAACACTATCTCCAGCGCGCCCGCGTCGCGGCACAACGCGACAGCGTCGTCTACCGCACGCCGGTGACGCCGCTGGTGCAGCGCATGGTGCGGGTTCTGCGGAAGCTCAATCCGCAGACAAATCTGTCGCTGTCGCTGCCGGCGGGCGAGATCGTCTTCGCCGGCGAGCGCGAGGACCTTGAGGAACTGCTGGGCAATCTCCTTGAAAACGCGATGAAATGGGCAAAGAGCGCGGTGCAGGTCTCGATCGTGCCCTTGACCGGCAAGGACGACCCGGCCGGCCTGTTCGAGATCGGCATAGAGGATGACGGTCCGGGCATTCCCGAGGACAAGGCTCGCGAGGCGCTGAAGCGCGGACGGCGTCTGGACGAGACAAAGCCCGGAACAGGTCTGGGCCTGGCCATTGTCGCAGACCTCGTCAACGAGTATGGAGGCGTTCTGGCGCTCGAACGGTCCGGTATGGGCGGATTGAAGGCGGTGGTGCGATTGCGGAGCCTTCAGTGATGTTCACCAGAGCCGATCGACATAGAGGGGCGGGAGATGTTGTTGGCGGCATGTCCATTGGTCCCGCAGCGGCCAGCGGCCAAATTTCCGACAAATATCAATATTATGGCCACGCCGACTTCTCGATGACGCGGCCCCCGGCGCATCCATGGCAGGCTCCAACTCAAGAAAACCGGTTGTTGGCATGAAGATTCGCGTCGCGCTTGTTTCCGCATTGCTGGCTGTTTCCGGCTGCACCACCTTGAGCGGCAAGGGTCCAACCGTGGCAGCGACACCGGCCTCGACACCTCCTTCCAGCGGCAAGGTGACCACGACGATCATTTCGGCGATGGGCGGCGGCCTCATCAGCGGGGCGATCGGCAACGGCCTCAGCGAGACCGAGAAGCGCAGCGCGCTCGAGGCTGAGTACAAAGCGCTGGAATACACGACCAGCGGCCAGAAGGTGACGTGGAAAGGCGCCCAGGCTTCGCGCTACGGCGAGGTGGTTCCGGCCCAGCCCTACCGCGTCGGTTCGCAGGACTGCCGCCAGTACACGCAGACGGTGTTTTCCGGCGGCGCCGGAGTCACGGCGCGCGGAACCGCTTGCCGCAACGCCGATGGCAGCTGGACGCCGCTGACCTGACGACCGTCTGCCGACGATTGGCGGCTGGCGTCGTCAAAGCGTCGCAGCATGCATCTGTTGGCACGGCAGAGCTCTGCCGTTATTGGAAGAACCATGCTGTTCTGGGTCATAGCCGCCATTCTCACGCTGGGTGCAAGCCTGGCGGTGCTGTTGCCGCTGGCCGCCAGCGCGAAGGGCGCGTCGTCGAGCGGCGAACATGATCTCGAAGTCTATCGCGACCAACTGTCCGAGCTTGACCGCGACGCCGCGCGTGGCTTGATCCAGCCGGCCGAAGCGGCCGAAGCCCGCGCCGAGATCGCTCGCCGCATCCTTCGCCTTGACAATGCGGGTACCGCCGGTGGCGCAAACGCGGGCCGAGCGCCGGCCACCGCAAGGCTGGTGGCCACCGTAGCCGTGCTGGCGGTGCCGCTGGTCAGTTGGGGGCTCTATGTCAAGCTTGGCTCTCCCGACCTGCCGTCACAACCGCTCAGCGAGCGGTTGGCCAAGAATCCCGCCGACAGTTCGGTCGACGAACTGGTGGCGCGGGCCGAAGCCCATCTGGCCGCCAATCCCACCGATGGCAGGGGCTGGGACGTGCTTGCCCCGGTCTATCTGCGCATGCAGCGCTTTTCCGACGCGGCGGATGCCTATCGCAACGCCATTCGGCTTGATGGCGACAGCGCCGTTCGCCAGGCCGGTCTCGGAGAGGCGATCGCCGGCGCGGCAGGCGGCATTGTCTCGGCCGATGCCCAGGATGCTTTCGAGGCAGCCCTGAAGCTCGATCCGGCCAATGCGAAGGCCAGTTTCTACCTGGCCATGGCGTTGGCGCAGGAGGGTCGCGCCAAGGAAGCGACCACGGCATGGCAGGCGATGCTGGGCAGATTGCCGCCGGACTCGCCATGGCGCGGTGCCGTCGAGCAGGCGCTGGCCAAGTCCGGCAACCCCGAAGTGGCTTCTGGCGACGCCGCCAACGGCCCCGATGCCGGCGATATCGACGCCGCATCCTCGATGTCGCCGCAGGATCGGGAAGCCATGATCAACACCATGGTTGCCGGCCTTGACGACAAACTGCGGCAAAATCCGCACGACCCGGAAGGATGGATGCGGCTCGTTCGTTCCTATGTCGTGCTTGGCAAGGCCGATCAGGCGCGTGAGGCGCTCGGTCGCGCCATTGCCGTCTTTGGGGCCGACAGTGACCAGGCGAAGAAGTTCACCGCCTTTGCCGCTTCGCTTGGGCTTGCGGCGACGGAGTAGAACAAGACATGACGCGCAAGCAGAAACGATTGTCGGTGATCGCGGGCGGCCTGGTCTTCCTGGGTGCCGCGACCGGGCTGACTTTCTACGCGCTTGGCCAGAAGGCCTCCTATTTCTACATGCCGGCCGATCTCACCACGGCAAGCGTCCAGCCTGGCCAGCGCATCCGGTTGGGTGGATTGGTCGAAAAAGGCACGATCCAGCGCGGGCAGGGGGCCACGGTCGGCTTTTCGGTCACCGACACGCACAAATCGGTCAAGGTCACCTATACCGGCATCCTGCCCGACCTTTTCCGCGAAGAGCAGGGCGTCATCACCGAGGGTAGTTTCGGCCCGGACGGGGTTTTTGTTGCCGATAGCGTGCTGGCCAAGCATGATGAGCGCTATATGCCCAAGGAGGTTGCGGACGGCCTCAAGGCCAAGGGCGTGTGGCAGGAGAGCAAGAGTGAATAGCTCCGGCAGGAGAGCGACAGTGGATCACGGGCATGGTTGAAACCGGACATTTCGCCCTCGTCCTGGCGTTTGCGCTTTCGCTGGTGCAGACGCTCGTGCCGCTGTTTGGCGCACGCCTGAACAACCAGCGCCTGATGGCCGTCGGGGGTCCGGTCGCGGTGACCGGCTTCGCCTTGACGGCGCTGTCTTTCGCAGCGCTGGCGAGTGCCTATGCGAGCTCCGATTTCTCGGTGGCAAGCGTGTGGGAAAACTCGCATTCCTTGCAGCCGTTGATCTACAAGATCACCGGAACCTGGGGCAATCATGAAGGCTCGATGCTGCTTTGGGTGTTGATCCTGACCTTCTTCGGCGCACTCGTCGCCGCTTTCGGCTCCAACCTGCCGGCGACGCTGCGCGCCAATGTGCTTGCGGTGCAAGGCGCCATCGGCGCCGCCTTCTTCCTGTTCATCCTGGCGACGTCCAATCCGTTCATCCGGCTCAACCCGGCGCCGATCGAAGGCCGCGATCTCAACCCGATCCTGCAGGATCTCGGCCTCGCCATCCACCCGCCGTTCCTCTATCTCGGCTATGTCGGCTTCTCGATCTGTTTTTCCTTCTCGGTCGCCGCTCTCATCGAAGGCCGCATCGACGCGTCCTGGGCGCGCTGGGTGCGGCCGTGGACGCTGGTCGCCTGGATGTTCCTGACCGGCGGCATCGCCATGGGATCGTACTGGGCCTATTATGAACTTGGCTGGGGCGGTTTCTGGTTCTGGGATCCAGTCGAGAACGCGTCTTTCATGCCGTGGCTGGCGGGCACCGCGCTGCTCCATTCGGCCATTGTCATGGAAAAGCGCTCGGCGCTGAAGATCTGGACGCTGCTGCTCGCCATCCTGACCTTTTCGCTGTCGCTGCTCGGCACCTTCCTCGTGCGTTCGGGCGTGCTGACCTCGGTGCATGCCTTTGCAACCGATCCGACCCGGGGCGTGTTTATCCTGTGCATCCTGACGTTGTTTATCGGCGGCTCGCTGGCGCTGTTTGCGCTGCGCGCTTCCCGGTTGACGACCGGCGGCCTGTTCCACCCGATTTCCCGAGAAGGGGCACTCGTCCTCAACAATCTGTTCCTGACCACGGCGACGGCGACCGTGCTTGTCGGCACACTCTATCCGCTCGCTGTCGAAGCCTTTTCAGCCGACAAGATCTCGGTCGGCGCGCCGTTCTTCAATCTCACCTTCGGGCCGCTGATGGTGCCGCTGCTGCTCGTGGTTCCGTTCGGGCCGTTGCTGGCCTGGAAGCGCGGCGATGTCTTCGCCGTCGCGCAGCGCCTGATGGTGGCCTTTGCTGCGGCACTGCTGGCGACGCTGGTCACCGCTCTGTTCATCGACGGCGGCTCGGTGTTCGCAGCCCTGGGCGTAGGCCTTGCCGTCTGGCTGATCCTTGGCGCGCTCACCGATCTCGCCGTCAAATCCGGCTTTCGGACCGTCGCAACGGGGATCATGGTCCGGCGCTTGCTCGGCTTGCCGCGCTCGGTCTTCGGCACAGCCTTCGCTCACCTCGGCCTCGGCCTGACCACGCTCGGCATCGTCGGCACACTTTGCTTCGGCACCGAGAAGATCCTGTCGATGCATGCCGGCGAGACCGTCGAACTGTCCGGCCATACGCTGCGTTTCGTCGGGCTTTATCCGGCCCAGGGACCGAATTACAGCGAGGATCGCGGCCGCTTCGAGCTGATCGGCGTCAGCGGCAGCCCTGTTGGCGAAATCAGCTCCGCCAAGCGGTTTTATCCGGTGCGGCAGATGACGACGACGGAATCCGGCATCAGGACGATCGGTTTCTCGCAGCTCTACATCTCGCTCGGCGACGAGGGCAAAGACGGTTCGGTCGTCGTGCGTTTGTGGTGGAAGCCGCTGGTGACGTTGATCTGGGGCGGTGGCCTGATGATGATGGCGGGCGCGGCGATGTCGCTGATGGACCGGCGCCTGCGCGTCGGCGCGCCGTCGCGACGGCGCAAGCAGGCGAGCGTGGTGCCATCCGCGACCCTGCCATGAACGCACGGCTTTCGCTGACCTCCATTATCCTGCTGCTGGCGCTGTTTTTTGCCGGCACGGCCTTGGCGGTGAAGCCTGACGAGATGCTGCCTGATCCTGCACTTGAGGCGCGGGCTCGGGCGCTTTCGGAAGGCTTGCGCTGCATGGTCTGCCAGAACCAGTCGATCGACGAATCCGATGCCGACCTTGCCCGCGACCTGCGCGTCCTCGTGCGTCAGCGCCTCGTCGCCGGCGACACTGACCAGCAGGTCATGGACTACGTGGTTTCGCGCTATGGCGAGTTCGTGCTGCTCAAGCCGCGTTTCGACCTGCGCAATGCATTGCTGTGGGGCACGCCTGTCCTGCTGTTGCTGGTGGGAGGCGTTTTCATCGTGCTGACCGCGCGGTCGCGTCGCTCGACGGCAACCAATGCGCTGACCACTGAGGAACAGGCGGCGCTGGACAAGATACTAGGCAATTAGCTCGGCCATTCCTCCGAGGGCCAGTCCCGCGACGTGTGAATGACGCGCAGGATAACGACGCACTGACGGCCAGCGATCGGGCGCAACTCATAAGCAATGATGTACGGCGGGCGGCCGATGAACGTCTCATATGTGCCTGTTACCCGGCCTGGCCGGCCCGTCGCCATATCACCAAGGCCTCGGCCCATTTCACGAATACGATCCGCCAGGCGTGCTTGCTGTCATTTATGAAAGCCTTGTGCTGAGTTGTGTACAAGATAGCGCATAGGGCATCGCGGCCAACGGGTTTGTGCGTCTCCCGACCCCAAAACATTACCAAAGTTTCATGTGTCGGAAATGGCGCTGTAATGTGCGCCACTCTAATTCTCTTGCTTGAGGATGCCCATCAGCAGCGTCCATTTGGAAAGAGGATACGAGATCCATGAATATTGCCCCCCGTTCATATTCCGTCACCCGCAAGCGTCTCATGGCTGCCGTCGCGTCTGTAGCCGTGGCCGGTGCGATCGGCGTCGGTGCGCTGACCAGCGGAACCAGCCCTGTTCTGGCCGATGCCGTGCGCGTCGAGGCGCCGCAGGTACCGGGCTTCGCCGATGTCGTCGAGCGGGTTTCTCCCGCTGTTGTCAGCGTCAAGGTCAAGGCCAAGATCAGCCCGGCCGCCGATGACGGCTCGGACCCGTCCGACGATCAGGATGGCATGAACAACCTGCCCAACAATCCGCAACTGCGCCGCTTCTTCAAGGAATTCCGTGGATTTGGTGATCAGGACGGCCAGGGTGGCGGCAACAGGCGCTTCAGCCATCGCGACCGCAACAACGACCAGCCGCGGCCGGTTGCACAAGGTTCCGGCTTCTTCATCTCGGATGACGGCTATCTCGTCACCAACAACCACGTCGTTTCGGAAGGCTCGGCCTTCACCGTGGTGATGAATGACGGCAAGGAACTCGACGCCAAGCTGATCGGCACCGACCCGCGCACCGATCTCGCCGTGCTCAAGGTCGATGGCGTCGGCAAGTTTACCTATGTCGACTTCGCCGATGACTCCAAGGTTCGCGTCGGCGACTGGGTGGTGGCCGTCGGCAATCCGTTCGGCCTTGGTGGCACCGTCACCGCCGGCATCGTCTCCGCCCGCGGCCGCGACATCGGCGCTGGCCCTTATGACGACTTCATCCAGATCGACGCATCGGTCAACCGCGGCAATTCTGGCGGCCCGACCTTCAACCTCAACGGCCAGGTCGTCGGCATCAACACCGCGATCTTCTCGCCGTCCGGCGGCAGCGTCGGCATCGCCTTCGACATTCCCGCTTCGACCGCCAAGCAGGTCGTTCAGGACCTGATGAAGAGCGGTTCCGTTCAGCGCGGCTGGCTCGGTGTCGAAATCCAGCCGGTCACCTCCGACATCGCTGAGTCGCTTGGTCTGAAGTCCAACAACGGCGCACTGGTTTCCAGTGCCCAGGACGATGGTCCCGGCAAGAAGGCGGGCATCACGGCCGGTGACGTGATCACCCAGGTCAACGGCAAGGACGTCGCTTCGCCGAAGGAACTGGCACGGCTGATCGGCGCCTACTCGCCTGGCAAATCGGTTGACGTCACCGTGTGGCGCGACGGCAAGAGCCAGACGGTCAAGGTCGATCTCGGCAAACTGCCCTCGAGCGACAAGCAGGCCTCTGTCGACCAGTCGCAGCCTGCCGCTCCGGCAAAGCCCGACACGCTGGCCGATCTCGGCCTGACCGTCACCAAGTCCGAAAACGGCAAGGGGCTGGTGGTGACCGACGTCGATCCCGACAGCGATGCTGCCGATCGCGGCATCCAGCCGGGCGACGTCATCACATCGGTCAATTCGACCGAAGTGAACGGCACCGACGACGTCACCAAGGCGATGACCGAAGCGGTCAAATCCGGCCGCAAGGCAGTGCTGATG
>NZ_RZPL01000196.1:0-8396 GCF_004022805.1 Mesorhizobium sp. M7A.F.Ca.CA.002.04.1.1
GTCGATACCGTGGTCGGCGCCCTTGACCAGTATGTCGGGCAGCAGCGCTTCGATCAGCGCCAGCGGCGTATCTTCCTCGAACACCACGACCGCGTCGACCGAGGCGAGTGCTGCCAGCACGCAGGCGCGGTCGTGCTGGTCGTTGACCGGCCGGCCGGCGCCCTTCAGGCGCCGCACCGAGGCATCGCTGTTGAGGCCGAGCACCAGCCGGTCGCACTGGCTTCG
This sequence comes from Mesorhizobium sp. M7A.F.Ca.CA.002.04.1.1, assembly GCF_004022805.1. Taxonomy (NCBI): domain Bacteria; kingdom Pseudomonadati; phylum Pseudomonadota; class Alphaproteobacteria; order Hyphomicrobiales; family Phyllobacteriaceae; genus Mesorhizobium; species Mesorhizobium sp. M7A.F.Ca.CA.002.04.1.1. Next base: position 226 of record NZ_RZPL01000196.1, read on the forward strand.
CGCCGCGTGCAGCAAGCTGACATGGCCGGCATGCAGGATGTCGAAGCAACCATTGGTGAAGCCGACGCTCAGGCCCTCTTCCTTCCACGCCGCCACCATGCGGGCGGCCGATGTGGCGTCGAGGATGGCGTCCTTGTGGGCGGTCGGCCCATGTGAACGGAACAGCGCGCCGGTGAGTTCCTCGACCGTCAGCCGCGCTGTGCCGCGTTTTCCCACAACGACGCCACCAGCGGCATTGGCGATCGAAGCGGCCATGACCGTATCGGCGCCTACGGCCAGCGCCAGCGCGAAGCTCGCGATCACCGTATCGCCGGCGCCCGAAACGTCGAACACTTCGCGCGCCTGGGTGGCGATGTGGCGCGCCTCGTCGGGGCCGACCACGCTCATGCCCTTTTCGCTGCGCGTCGCAACGACGAAATCGAAACCATGTGCCGAAATCAGCTGGCGCGCGGCAGCCACGATCTCGTCATCGGCGAACACCGCATGGCCGACGGCCTCGCCGAGTTCCTTGCGGTTGGGGGTGATGGCGGTCGCCCCGGCATAGCGCGCGTAATCGCGGCCCTTCGGGTCGACCAGCACCGGCTTTCCAGCCTCGCGGCAGATGGCGATCAAGTCGCCGGCGACGCCGTCGAGCAGGATGCCTTTGCCGTAATCGGACAGGATGACGATGTCGGCGTGCGCCAGCGCGGCGCGGAAATGGCGGATCAGGCCGGCTCGCTCCGCGGCGCCGAGCGGCTTGATCTCCTCTTCATCGAAACGCAGCACCTGCTGGTTGAGCGCGCTGAAGCGGCTTTTGGACGATGTCATGCGACCAGGCTCCTGCGCGAGGCCCGCCGTATCGGCGCCAAGTTCCCGCAGCATCCGCACCAGACTGTCGCCCGCCAGATCGGCGCCGATTACGGAAACGGGGACAGCGGCAGCGCCGAGCGAAACGATGTTGGCCACGACATTGCCGGCGCCGCCCATGGTCGAGGTCTCGCCGCGCCCATGCAGCACCGGGATCGGCGCTTCCGGCGAGATCCGCTCGATGACGCCGTTGACGAAACGATCGAGGATGAAGTCGCCGACCACCAGCACGGTGGCTTGGCCGAACCGCGCAATGGCGCGGTGCAATGGTTCTGGAGAAGGCGGATTGTGCTTGATCATGTCACTGGCAACGCGAGGGTAAGGCAAATCTCAATTGTGATGAAAATTGTCAATTTACGGGCCGGATCGTTCATGCCTGCCGATATACCGCAAATCCACGCAGCGCAACGTCAGGACATGACCCGCGACTGTCCGATGCGTCAGCTCTTCTGCAGGGCAACATGGACGCCCAGCCCGACCAGCACCGCCCCTCCCGCCCGCTGCATCAGCCGCTGGGCGCGGCTTGAACGCCGCAGGCGGCCGATCACGGCGCCCGCCAGGAACACGCAGACGATATCGGCCGAGGAGAACATCAGATTGACTATCGTGCCGAGCACGACGAACTGCAGCCAGACCGGAAACGCCGCCGAGGCGTCGATGAATTGCGGCAGGAACGCCATGAAGAAGATCGCTGTCTTCGGATTGAGCACCTCGACGGTGATGCTCTCGAAAAAGGCGCGCCGCGCCGATTTGCGCTCGATCGCGGGCAGCGCCGCATCGCCGTCCGCGCGCTTGCGAAACAGCGAGATGCCAAGCCAGATCAGATAGAGCGCACCGACCAGCTTGACCGCCAGGTAGAGCGTCGGCACGGCATGAAACAGCACCGACAGCCCGGCGGCCGCGGCGAAAACATGCACGTAGCCGCCCAGATGAATGCCCAGCGCCGCCGTCAGGCCGGACCAGCGGCCGCGCGCCATCGTCTGCGCGGCGGCATAGAGCATGGCCGGGCCTGGAATGTAGGCGAAGATCGCCGTGGTGGCGAAAAACGCGATGAGCAGTTCGGTCGATGGCATTTTTGGTCCCTCACGATCGTGCTCTGCCCTGTCGATTCAGTCCGCGCGGGATTGCTTTGGACTGACCCGTGCGGACAACCGCAGTAAAAGCGAACATAATTTTCTTGTGAAATGACGGGCTGAACGCGCCAATTCGCGCACCCGGCTCGAAATAGGCCGACGCTTCCAGGATATCATGATTGTACTCATCGACCATGACCCAAAGGGGCATAGGATCGAGGCCCGCACGGTGGCGTTCAATTTCCGGGATGCTGACTGCAACGCGATCACGACCCGGCTGTGTGGAAGTGATTGCAAGTATGAAGAGGTTGGTACCCCCGGCTTTCCCAGGAAGGACAGCCACAAAGGCCACAGGCCGTGACTTCCGGCCTTCGGTCTCGCCGTCTCCGTGTTGGCGATGCCAAAGATATGGATATCGCCAGACGTCCGCAGCAGCGGGTTTAATCACGGTCCAATTCCGCGGCGTACTCCTCGAGCATCTCGACATGTTCGGTCGGGGCGTCCTTCGCAGCGTAGACGCGGCGGCTGTCGTTGCCGAAGCGCGCTTCGTAGGCCTCGATGCTCATCAGGACGTATCTCGGCTTGTTGTGGCGAGTGATGGAGACCGGCTGCTGGCTGGCAGCTGCAAGCACATCTCCAAGATTCTGTTTCAGATCGGTCGACGGATAGTTTTTCATGGGATACCCTGTTTTGTCCATAATAGACAAAATAGACAAAACAGACAAGCGCATAAAATGGCAGGACAGGCGCATGCACCTGGCTTTGTCGACAGCCCGGCTAGCCTCCCCTATAAGGACCGGAATCGCAAGCAACCAGAGGTCCTTCATGATCATCGTCACGGGCGGCGCCGGCATGATCGGCTCCAACATCGTCGCCGCGCTGAATGCCGAAGGGCATGACGACATCCTCGTCGTCGACGACCTTACCGACGGTCACAAGATCGTCAATCTTGCCGATCTCAAGATCGCCGACTATCTCGACAAGGACGATTTCCTGCCCCGCATGGAGGCCGGCTCGCTCGGCCGCATCGAGGCCGTGTTCCACCAGGGCGCCTGCTCGACCACCACCGAGTGGAACGGCAAATTCATGATGGAGGTGAATTACGCCTTCTCGAAACGGTTGCTGCATGCAAGCCAGAGTTTGCGCGTGCCTTTCCTTTATGCCTCCTCGGCTTCCGTCTATGGCGGCGGCTCGGAGTTCCTCGAGGATCCCGCGTTGGAACGGCCGCTCAACGTATACGCCTATTCCAAGAAGCTGTTCGACGACTATGTCAGGCGAACCGTGTTCGCCGGGCAGGCCGACCATTCACAGGTCGTAGGCTTGCGCTACTTCAACGTCTATGGCCCGCGCGAAGCGCACAAGGGCGCCATGGCCTCCGTCGCCTTCCATCTGTTCAACCAGGTCGAGCGAGGCGAGAACCCGAAACTGTTCGGCGCCTATGACGGATTCGGACCCGGCGAACAAAGCCGTGACTTCATCCATGTCGGTGATGTCGCCGACGTCAATCTGTGGCTGTGGAAACGGGGCTCAAGCGGCATCTTCAATTGCGGCACCGGCCGTGCCCAGCCCTTCCGCGCCATCGCCGAAACGGTGATCGACACGTTGGGTAAAGGGGAGATTGAATTCATCCCCTTTCCCGACCATCTCAAGGGCAGCTACCAGAGCTTTACGCAAGCTGATATGTCCCGTTTGCGCGCGGCCGGTTACAATGGCCAATTCCGGACAGTGGAAACCGGTGTCAGAGACTATGTCGAATGGCTGAAAGCCCAACGATCCTCGTGATCGGCCCACGCTGGGTGGGCGACATGGTGATGGCGCAGTGCCTGTTTTCGGCGCTGAAGGAGTTGCATCCCAACGCCGCCATCGATGTGCTGGCGCCTGCCTGGGCAGCACCCCTGGTCAAGCGCATGCCCGAAATCCGCCAGCAGATCGATTTTCCGCTCAAACCCGGCGCGCTCGAATTCACCCATCGCCGCCGCTTCGGCCGCCTGCTGCGCGGCCGCTACGACATGGCCTATATCCTGCCGGGCAGCTGGAAGTCGGCGCTGATTCCGTTCTTTGCCCGCATTCCGCGCCGTGTCGGCAATCTGCGCGAGATGCGCTATGGCCTGCTGACCGACGTCGTGCCATTGCCCGACAGCATCAAACGACGCACCGCGCAGGCCTATTTCGGCCTTGCCCAGGGCGGCAGTTTCCGGGCGCCCCGGCTTAGCGTGGACACGAAAAACCAGGTCGACCTGCTCGGCCGTTTCGGGCTGGCGCCGCAGAAATTCGTGGCCCTGATGCCCGGCGCGGAATTCGGCCCTGCCAAGCGCTGGCCCAGCGAAAGCTATGCCGGGCTTGCCAGCGGCTTCATGGGCAAAGGCTTGAAGGTTGCGCTGTTCGGCTCGAAGAACGACCGCGACGTGACGGCGGAGATCGCAGCCCTGGCCCCCGGCGTCGTCGACCTCGCCGGACAGACGCGGCTGGAGGACGCCATCGACCTGATATCCGCCGCCAGGCTGGCTGTGTCCAACGACAGCGGACTGATGCATGTCGCGGCCGCCGTCGGCACGCCGATCGTCGCCGTCTACGGCTCGACCTCGCCCGAAAACACGCCACCGCTGGCGGAGCGCCGCGAGCTGGTCTGGCTCGGCCTGTCGTGCTCGCCCTGCCACCAGAAGGTCTGTCCGCTCGGCCACCTCAACTGCCTGAAGACGCTGGAAGTCGGCCAGGTCGCGGCAGCGGCGGACCGGCTGCTGGAAATTCCGGCCGCGGCATGAAGGTGCTGATCGTCAAGACGTCGTCGATGGGCGATGTCATCCACACCTTTCCGGCGGTCGAGGATGCCCGTCGCCACCGCCCGGACCTGACCTTCGACTGGTGCGTCGAAGAGGCATTCGCCGGAATCGTCGCGCTTCACCCGGCGATCGACAAGATTCATACGGTGGCGATCCGGCGCTGGCGCAAGGCGCTGCTTGACGGCGCCACCTGGCGCGAGGCGGCCGCCCTGCGCCGCACCTTGCGCAATTGCCGCTACGATCTGGTCATCGACGCGCAAGGCCTGCTGAAATCGGCCCTGGTGGCAAGACAGGCGGGCTCACCCATTGCCGGCTTCGACCGTTCGAGCGCGCGCGAACCCTCGGCGACGCTGTTCTACGATGCCACGTATGCCGTCCCGCGCGATCTCCACGCCATCGAACGGACGCGGCGGTTGTTTGGCCTGGCGCTCGCCTATCAGCCCGATCTTTCGACGCTGGACTCCGGCATCGTGCCGCCCGCCGGCACCCTGGCGGGCACTTCTGGAAAAACCGCCTTCCTGCTGCACGGAACCAGCCGCGAAGACAAGAAATGGCCGGCCGAAGACTGGATCGGAACCGCCCACCTCCTGATTGAGCGGGGGATGACGCCGGTCACGACCTGGTCGAACGAGCGTGAGAAAACCGTGGCCGAGGCAATCGCAGGCGCCGTGCCGTCAACGATCGTGGTACCGAAATCGCCGCTGTCCGAAATCGCCGCGACTATCGGCGGCTCGACGCTGGTTATCGGCGCCGACACCGGGCTGACCCATCTTGCCAGTGCCTTTGGCCTGCCGACGGTCGCAATTTTCCTGGCAACAGAGCCGGGTCTGACCGGCCCGCGCGGACGCTACGCATCGACACTGCTGGCCTCGCATGGGGGGCGTGTTGTGCCGGTGCAGGTAGTGGCGGAAGCAGAAAAGCTATTGGCACTTAAACTACAAGCGCCGGCATAGGACCTTTCAGAATTCGCTCTGGCGAGTCGAATAGCGTGGTTCTTCGAGAACCGGAGCGGCGCGTACTTAAAGTACGTGAGCACCGGAAGCGCAGAAAACCGCCCGCGCATGCCCCCGAAAATCGTAATTGATTTTCGGAAAGGGATCATGCGCTAACTGAAAATCCTACAGCGTCCTTTGCGCGTCCGAGAGGACGCGCGGCGCTGTAGTCGGCCGCCAGAGTAGAATTATCAAAGGTCCTAGATGAACTGCACCTGGACGATCTCATACCCCCTGGCGCCGCCAGGCGCGTTGACCTCGATGGCGTCGCCGACTTCCTTGCCGATGAGCGCACGCGCGATCGGCGAGGAGATCGAGATGCGGCCGGACTTCACGTCCGCCTCCTGGTCGCCGACGATCCGGTAGGTCTTCTTTTCCTCGGTGTCCTCGTCGACCAGCACCACGGTGGCGCCGAACTTGATCTTGTCGCCGCTGAGCTTGCTGACGTCGATCACCTCGGCGCGCGCAATATAATCTTCAAGCTCGTTGACGCGGCCCTCGTTGAGGCTCTGCGCCTCTTTGGCGGCATGATATTCGGCATTTTCGGACAGGTCGCCATGCGAGCGCGCTTCGGAGATCGCCTCGATGATGCGCGGCCGCTCTTCCTGCTGGCGCCAGCGCAGTTCTTCCTTCAATGACGCGAACCCCTCGCCTGTCATCGGGACCTTGTTCATGATGCCTGCCTTTCCTGCTGCCACCCCCGCGTATCGGGGAAAGCCTTGTCGATGGGTACAAAAAGAAAACGGGTCCGGCAGCCTCGAGCTTACGGAACCGTTTCACCGCAATTTCCCTGAATATAGCAATGTCAGCGGGTTTTTCACGCCCAAAAATCGGTTTTGCTAAAATCATCCCCGTTTTCATCAGTCCGGGGCGATGAATGAGACCGGGGGCAACAAAAAACGGCCGCGATCGCTCGCGGCCGCTTGGAAGAGCCCTGGGATCTTTTCAGCTTCTCATGAAATGGTCGATCTGCTCGGCCAGCATGCCATATTCACGCGAACCCTTGCCGGTCCGCTTCTCGATTTCCATCAACTGCTGCTGGGCGCCGGCCAGATCGCCGATCTGCAGATGCGCTTCGCCGAGATATTCGCGCACCAGCGTGTAGTTCGGATCGATGCGCAGCGCTTCCTCGTAATAGCCGAGGCCGACGGTGACGCGGCCGGAATGGCGGTGCGAATAGCCGAGATAGTTGAGGATGCGCGGATCCTGCTTGTTGGCGGCGAGGCTGAGCACGGCAATCGCCTCGTCATAGCGCCCGGCCATCGCCAGCGCGTGGCCTGCATCATAGATGCTGTCGTCGTCGAGCATGCCTTCCTGGGGCGCGACGCACTTTTTCTTCTTCTTGTCCCAGACCTGGCCCTTCTTGCACTGGGTGACGGTTTCGTCACCGCCGCTGCCCCCGCTGCCCGCGGCGAACACCGGAACGGCAAGGAACTGTAGAACGAGCAATGCGCTCGCCGCCTGGATCAGCACTCTTTTATGCATCGAAACCTCCTGGAGGGGTGAGAATGCAATACTAACGCCGGTCGGCTTGCGTTTCATCCCGGAAAATTGCGGGCGGGAGAACATCAGGTGACGGATGCCGCGAATCCGCTATCATCCGGCAAACGACCTGAGGGAGACGGCCCTTGCAGCGGCGGCTTGAAAAGGACTGGGAGCTTTCGATCGGCCCCGACACGGTGCGCCTGTTCATCCTCAAGGCCAAGGCACTGAGTGCGGCCGTCAATGAAGACTATGCCGATGGCGCCGAGCACGAGGTCGAACTCGACGGCGAGTCCCATGTCAACCATCACCATGACGGCCTTGCCGAGGAAAGCTCCGAGAACCTGACCGAAGAAGAGCTGCGCGAGCTGATCAACGACCTCAATGTCGATGAAGCAGCCGAGCTGATCGCGTTGGCCTGGGTCGGTCGCGGCGACTACGACGCCACCGAATGGGCGGACGCGCTGGCCGCCGCGCGCGAACGCGCCAACAAGCGCACCGCGAAATACCTGCTTGGCATGCCGCTGCTCGCCGACTGGCTGGAGGAAGGGCTGGAAGCGATCGGTGCGTAACGGAGCGGTTACCGTTCGTGATGCGGCCAAGGCAACCACCTTGCGTCGGCGCCGTTGAGGGCGATGGGGTCGATCGTCTTTTCCCGAATATGCAGGATTGCGTTGACCGTGGCCGTCACGGCCTTGCTGGTGATGCCGGTCGAGGCGAGACATCGCCATCGGCATCATAAGCCCCCGACGCCGCGGGTCGAGCAGCCGCTGACACCACGAGCCGACCAGCCCCTGAAACCAAGGGGCGGAAAGCGTTTGAAACCACGGCGCCACCGGCAGGTCACGCCAAAGCAGACACAGCAGAAAACGCAGACATCGCTGCCCTCGCCTGCCGATGTTCCCGTGCCCGAACCCGGCACTCCGATAACCCAACCCGGCATTCCGGTGCCCGAACCACGCCCGGCGGACGCACCAAAGGCTGAAGCTGCAAAGACC
>NZ_RZPL01000197.1:0-8367 GCF_004022805.1 Mesorhizobium sp. M7A.F.Ca.CA.002.04.1.1
ACAAGCAACCGATCAGGCCACCTTGCGAGCGAAATCCTCGATCGTTTCGATGCGATCACTGGCGATCTCGCGCAGCATCGCCGTCGGGTCGCGGCCAAACGGCACGTCGATAGCGACATGCAGGTCGGCGCGCGTCAGGCCGATATCGGCGAGTTCGGCGTCCGACATCTCGCCAAGGCGATAAAAGGCGCGGCGGTTTTTCCAGGCGCGGTAGATGTTGGAGACGGTGTTGGCCACGCGCGTCGCAACGGCCGGACGCGAGGTGATGCGCGGGGTCTCGGTGGCGAAATCGAACGTGGTCATTGTCGGTCTCCTTCAGACTCGAACGGGCAAAGCCTTGCGATCGGCGCTGGCGACAGCGGCCGTTCCGGCTTCGATTCACATGCCTTCATGTGGACAATGCCAATTTGCCATCGGCCGATTGATTAATCCAACGAATGTTTCTAATCTTTACCATCAACACCAGTGATGGATCATATCGATGAAATCGCCGCTCGATCTCGATCAGTTGCAGACCTTCATCTCGATTGCCGACACCGGCAGCTTCACGCGAGCAGCCGAAGAGGTGCACCGGACCCAGTCGGCGGTGTCGATGCAGATGCGCCGGCTGGAGGAGCGGCTGGGCAAGCCGCTGTTCGAAAAGGACGGACGCACCAACAGGCTGACCGAGGAAGGCGACAAGCTGCTCTCCTATGCGCGGCGGCTGCTCTATCTCAACCGCGAGACCCTGGCGGCCTTCGACGACCGGCGGCTCGAAGGCACGATCCGCATCGGCACGCCCGACGACTACGCCGATCGTTTCCTGCCCGAGATCATGGCACGGTTCACCCGCTCCAATCCGCGCGTCGAACTCACCGTCATCTGCGAGCCGACGCCGGGGCTGGTCGAGCATATCAAGCGCGGCAATCTCGACCTCGCGCTGGTGACGCACAACGACGTACGCGGCCAGTCGGAGGTGGTGCGGCGCGAACCGCTGCTGTGGGTCACCTCGGCCAATCATGCCACGCATGAGCAGGAAACGCTGCCGATGGCCTTCGGCCGGCCGAACTGCATCTGGCGGCGCGCCGCCGTCGATGTGCTCGACCAGCAGAACCGCGACTATCGTATCCTGTTCACCAGTTTCTCGGCCACCGTCATCACCGCCGCGGTGCTTTCCGGGCTGGCAATCTCGGTGCTGCCGGAATGCGCGCTCAGACCCGGTATGCGGGTGCTGGGCGAAGCCGACGGCTTCGGCGCCCTGCCCGATTGCCGCATCGGCATCATGCGCGGCCAGACGTCGCGGCCGGAGATCGTCGATGCGCTCGCCCGCCATATTTCGGAAAGCCTGGACAACATCTCGGTGCCGGTCGGCGAAGACCCCGGAACGTTCGATTTCGCAGCGCTCGCCTTCACCAAGCTGCGGCGAACCAAGCCGAACCAGATCCTGCCCGGCTGGTAGGCAGGGCCAGGTGTGCGGGTTATGAACGGCTGGCCCGACGCAACCGCCTTGACGCGGGCGCCCAACCGTTCCCCAATCGACGGATGAGCGAAGTAGCATCCGAATCACGCACCAACGCCGCCGAATATACGGTGAGCGAGATTTCCGGCGCGCTGAAGCGCACGGTCGAGGACGTTTTCGGCAATGTGCGGGTGCGTGGCGAGATATCAGGCTATCGCGGGCCGCATTCCTCAGGTCATGCCTATTTCGCGCTGAAGGACGACCGCGCGCGGCTCGACGCCGTGGTGTGGAAAGGCACGATGAGCCGGCTGAAGTTCCGTCCCGAAGAGGGCATGGAGGTGATCGCCACCGGCAAGCTCACCACCTATCCCGGCAAATCCAACTACCAGATCGTCATCGACAATCTGGAGCCGGCTGGCGCCGGCGCCCTGATGGCGCTGCTGGAGGAGCGCAAGCGGCGGCTGCAGGCCGAGGGGCTGTTCGACACCGGTCGCAAGCGGCTGCTGCCGTTCATGCCGTGCGTCATCGGCGTCGTCACCTCGCCGACAGGGTCCGTCATCCGCGACATCATCCACCGCATCAAGGACCGCTTTCCGCTGCATGTCCTGGTCTGGCCGGTGCGCGTGCAAGGCGAGACGTCAGGCGCGGAAGTGACTGCCGCGGTCAACGGCTTCAACGCGCTGGCATGGGATGGCGCCATCCAGCGGCCCGATCTGTTGATCGTTGCGCGTGGCGGCGGCAGCCTCGAAGACCTCTGGGGGTTCAACGACGAGGCGCTCGCCCGCGCGGTTGCCGCTTCCGGCATTCCGGTGATCTCGGCTGTCGGCCACGAGACCGATTGGACGCTGATCGACCTCGTTGCCGACGTGCGAGCGCCGACACCGACAGGCGCGGCCGAAATCGCCGTGCCGGTGAAGGCCGACCTCGAAGCAACGCTTGCCAGCCTCGGTGCGCGGCTGAAAGCGGCGGTGCTGCGCAATTTCGAGCGCAAGCGGCAGGCCGCCCGTGCCGCCGCCCGGGCTCTGCCCTCGCCCGATCAATTGCTGGCGCTGCCGCGCCGGCGCCTCGATGAGGCGACATCCAGGCTGGGCCGGGGCCTGTTGGTCTCCACCGAACGCAAGCGTGCAAGGTTTTTTGCCGTGAAACTGACACCGGCAATGCTGTCGCAGCGCATTGCAGAGGCCCGGCGCACCAACGAACGCAATCTTTTGCGAGCACAAGGGGCACTGCGTGCGATGGCAAGAGCCCGGCGTGCGGAGCTTAACCGGGCGGCGGATCAATTGCCAAAATGTGCCAGGGCATCGCTGCAGCGGCACAAGCAGCAACTGGCCATGCTGCAAGGCCGCATCACGATCGAGCCGACGGCACGGCGGCAACGCGTGCAGAGGGATTTGCTGACAGCTTTGACAAGACGCGGCACGCAAGCAGTGGTGCTCAGGCTGGAGCGCCTGCGCGGCCGCATCGTCCAGGCCGACAGGTTGATGGCGTCGCTGTCGCACAAGGCCGTCCTGGCCCGCGGCTTTGCGCTGGTGAGAGATGCGGATGGCACCGTCGTCAAGCAGGCTGCCGACGTGGCGTCGGGAATGGCGCTTTCGCTCGAGTTCGCCGACGGGACCGCCGATGCGGTGGCAATCAGCGGCACGGCAAAACCGAAAGCCGTGGCCAAGCCGGCGGCCAAGGCCAAAGAGCCTGGCAATCAGGGATCCCTATTCTGACACCATGACCGACAATCCGCATCATCTGGCAACGCCCTCAGGCAAACCGCGCGCGCGAAATTTCGGCATCGGCTTCGACGGACGGCCTGGACCGTTCAACGCGATCACCGATGTGCCCGGCGTCGCGGTCGGCTATGCGACGCTGATCTCGGGCGATGGCGCGCTTGTCGTCGGCAAGGGACCGGTGCGCACCGGCGTGACCGCGATCCTGCCCAGGCCGCTTGCCGACCTCGCCAACCCGGTCTTCGCCGGGATCTTCAGCCAGAACGGAAACGGCGAACTGACCGGCTCGCACATCGTCGAGGAAACCGGCGCTTTCAACTTCCCGATCACCATCACCAACACGCATTCCTGCGGTGTTTCCCGCGACGGCACGCTGCGCTGGATGCAAAGCGTGCTGCCGGCGGCGCTCGACAGCGGCTGGGGACTGCCGGTGGCGGCGGAGACCTATGACGGCTTCCTCAACGACATCAACGGCCACCATTTGACGTCGGAGCATGTTGCGCAGGCCCTCGACGGTGCCGCCGGCGGACCGATCGAGGAAGGCAGCGTCGGCGGCGGCACCGGCATGATCACCTTCGGCTTCAAGGCCGGCTCCGGCACGGCATCGCGCATCGTCGAATGGCACGGCCGTGCCTATACGGTCGGCGCCTTCGTGCAGTCCAATTTTGGCAAACGGCGCAATATAACCATTCGCGGCCTGCGCGCCGGGCCGCAACTCGTCGAACCGGCTGTCCGCGAAGGCACACCGCGCGCCGAAAAGGGTTCGATCATCGCCGTCATCGCCACCGACGCACCGTTCCTGCCGCATCAGATGAAGCGGCTGGCCCGACGGGTGCCGCTTGGCGTCGCCATGACCGGAGGCTTCGGGTATCACAGTTCAGGCGACATTTTCATCGCCTTCTCGACCGCCAATGCGAGCGCCGCGCGGGCGCCATCCGGCCGCATCGCCAGTGCCGATTTTATTCCCGATACCGACATCGATCCGTTTTTCGATGCGGTGATCCAGACCGTAGAGGAAGCAATCCTCAACGCGCTGGTTGCCAATGACGATATGACCGGACGGGACGGGAATTTCGTGCCGGCGCTGCCGAAGACGTGGCTGAAGGAGACCTTTGGCTGAAGACAAAAACGCGGGCCAGAAGCCCGCGCTGCAACAATGTCGCCGCTATGCGATCATTCGGCGGCTTTGATCATTCCGCGGCTTTTCTGGGGGCCTGCTGGCTTTCTTCGGCCTCGGCCGCTTCCTCAAGCCGGGATGCGATAAGTTCCTGGATATCGCCGACTTCTTCCTGGATATCCTCCAGCGGAATGCCGACCTCGGCCGCCTCGGCGGCGCACTCCTTGGCCAAGGTTTCGGCCTGCTTGTCGATCCTTGCCTGGGAGGATTGGCAATGGACCTTTTCGCCGATCCATCCCCGCAAGAATTCGATGGCGTGTTCGCTCATACTGCTGTTCCCTGGCGGCAAAGCCGGTTGGTAATCATAAACGTCGACATCCCGCAAAGGATGCATGTCCCCATTCCAGCCGAGTCGCGGTCAGCCGGCAAGCCAATGCCGTCCAAGGTCCACAGAGCCATAGGAAATCGAGGGGTCAAGGGCATTTTCTGATTCTGGAGGGGTCGGTACCGTTGGCTGGGTCACACCCAGCGCTGCGCCACTGTTTCTATTTGCTTTTTTCCGGTTTCCGAGCCGATTTCCGTCACAATAGATGGCGCAAAACACTACACATTCACAGTTGCTTCGAGGTGCTGCCCTCGGGCGCGCGGGTCGAAGCCGCCGCTATATAGTGACATCCTCCTGCAATGTCGACTCCGCCCGCTATCCTGCTTCTTTCCGCCGCGCCGAAGGGCTCCGCGACGGACGCAGAACAAGTGACGATGGACCCGAACCGGGTGGAGCAGGCCCCGGCGGAGCCGCTCAGACGTGCACAGCCACCACCGCCGCGCAGTCGCCGGCCTTAACCAGCCCGGGGAAATGCCGCGCCGCAAGCATGCCCGACATTTTTGCCCGGATCTCCTGCGGAGCGACGCCGGTGCGGCCGGTGGAATGAATGCGCGCCAGCACCGAGCCTTCTTTGACGGGCTCACCGAGATCGACCATGGTTTCGATCATGCCGTCGTCTTCGGCGAACGAGAAACAATCGCCCGACGGCATGTCGAGCCACTGGGTTCGAGTCTTCTCGACCGCACCATCTACAATGCCGGCATGACGCAGCACGTTGAGAATGCCGCGCCTCGCGATCCGCACGGTTTGCGCGCGCGACGTGCCGCCGCCGCCAAGTTCGGTGCTGACGAAGACCTTGCCCATCTCCTCGGCTGCCGTGTCGTACATGCCAACGGCGTCGATCTCGATCATGCGCATCGAGAACGGAGCGGCAAAGGCCGCGACCGCGTCAAAGGCTTTCTGTTCCAGCGCCTTGTCGGGCAAAGTGTGCGCCGCGCAGAACGGCACGAAGTCCAGCGTCTTGCCGCCGGAGTGGAAGTCGAACACGATGTCGGCGCGAGGCAGCAGCTCACGTTGAAAGTAATCGGCGATCTTTTCGGTCACCGTTCCGTCCGGCCGGCCGGGAAAGCTGCGGTTCATGTTGCCCTTGTCGATCGGCGAGGTGCGCGTGCCGGCGCGGAAGGCCGGATAGTTCATTGCCGGCACGATGATCACCGTGCCGCTGACTTGCCTGGGATCGAGGGTCCTGGCGAGATCGTAGAGGGCCAGCGGCCCCTCATATTCGTCGCCATGGTTGGCGCCGGACAGCAGAGCTGCCGGTCCGTTGCCGTTGCGGATGACGCAGATCGGGATCATCACCGAGCCCCACGCGGAATCGTCGCGGCTGTAGGGCAAGCGCAGGAAGCCGTGCTGGACGCCGTCGCGGTCGAAATCGACGGTCGGCGCGACCGGTGATGAGCGTAGATTCGACATCGGGCTCAATCCTTCACCACCAGCTTACGCGGCACATTGGCCAGGCACTCCACACCGGTTTCGGTGATCAGGATGGACTCGGTGATCTCCAGTCCCATCGTTTCCAGCCACAGGCCGGTCATGAAATGGAAGGTCATGCCGGGCTTGAGTTCGGTGCGGTCGCCGGGACGCAAGCTCATCGTGCGCTCGCCCCAGTCCGGCGGATAGGACAGTCCGATCGAATAGCCGGTGCGGTTGTCCTTGACGATGCCATACTTCTTCAGCACGGCGAAGAAGGCGTTGGCGATGTCCTCACAGGCGTTGCCGGGTTTGGCCGCGGCCAGCCCCGCTTCCATGCCTTCCAGCGTCGCCTTCTCGGCATCGAGGAATTCCTGCGTCGGCTTGCCGAGGAAGACGGTGCGCGACAGCGGGCAGTGATAGCGGTTGTAGCAGCCGGCGATCTCGAAGAAGGTGCCCTCGTCCCGCTTCATCGGTCTGTCGTCCCAAGTCAGATGCGGCGCCGAGGCATCGGCACCCGACGGCAGCAGCGGCACGATCGCCGGATAGTCGCCGCCGATGCCGTCGACGCCGCGCGTGCCGGCATCATAGATTTCGGCAACGAGATCGCATTTGCGCATGCCGACCTCGATCTTGTCGAAGATGCGCTGGTGCATCGCCTCGACGATGCGAGCCGCCTTGCGCATATAGTCGATCTCGGTCGAGCTCTTCACCGCGCGCTGCCAGTTGACCAGCGCGGTGGCATCGACAAAGCGGGCATTGGGCAAATGCTTCTGCAGCGATGCGAAGGCGGCGGCCGAGAACCAGTAATTGTCCATCTCAACGCCGACTGTCAGCTTGCCCCAGCCGCGATCCGCAAGCACGCTGGCCAAAAAATCCATCGGGTGGCGCTCGGTCGACTGCACATAGTGATCGGCATAGCCGACGATGTTGTCATGCGCGAGATAGGCAGTGCGCTTGGCACCGTTGGCGTCCTGGCCACGGCCGTACCAGACCGGCTCGCCCGATGGCGGCACGATAACCGCCTGATGCACGTAGAACGACCAGCCGTCATAGCCGGTCAGCCAGGCCATGTTGGACGGGTCGCTGATAACAAGAAGATCGACGCCCTTCACCTCCATGGCTTTGCGTGTCTTGGCGAGGCGATCCGCATATTCGCCGCGCGAGAATCTCAGGTTCGGTTGCATTGTTCTTGGTCCTCGTTTGTTGGGCCTTGAGCCTGTTTCAACTTCGTTGAAACCGGCCCGTCGTTCTTGTTTGGGCGTGATCTTTCGGAAAACCGGTTCCCATTTTTCCGGATCACGCCTTGGCCAGCATCAGCTTTCGAAAATGGCCCCGGAACCGGCCACCCGCGCCCGATCGCGGGCGAACGTAGCTATCGCCGTATCCTGAACGCCGGTGCCGGTCAGATCGGCGATGGTGATGTCGCTGGCCGAGCGCCGACCATGCCGTTTACCGGCGATGATCTGGCCAAGTTCGGTCACCTCTTCGTCAGCGGCCATCACGCCCGCCGCGATGGCGTGATGCAGCTCACCCAGCCGCCGCGTCTGACGGGCGCTGTCGGCGACATAGAGGTCGGCCATGCGCAGGATTGCCGGCGCGATCTCGTTCTTGTGCTCGGCGTCGGAGCCCATCGCCGTGATGTGCTGGCCGGCGGAAACGAAACCCGCCTTGATCAGCGGCTCGGTCGAAGGCGTGGTGGTGACGATGATGTCGGCGCCGACAACTGCGTTTGCCGCGTCGGGCTCGGCATGCACGAGAATGCCGAGCTTTTCGCGCAGGGCTCCGGCGGTTGCCTCGGCCTTTGCCACATCGCGCGCCCAGATGCGCGCCTCGGAAATCGGCCGCACCAGCATCAGGGCTTCCAATTGCAACCCGGCCTGGACGCCGGCGCCGAAGATCGCGGCAACTGACGAGTCCTGCCGCGACAGATGTTTGGCGGCGACGGCGCCGGCAGCAGCGGTTCGGATATCCGTGAGATAGCCGTTGTCGAGCAGCAGTGCTTCGACCAGCCCGGTTTTGGACGACAGCAGCACCATCATGCCGTTGACGCTGGGCAGGCCGAGCTTCGGATTGTCGAAGAAGCCGGGGCTGATCTTGATGGCGAAACCGTCGATATCAGGCACGTAGGCGGTCTTCACGTCGACCTCGCCGCGATGCTCGGGAATGTCGAGCCGCAGGATCGGCGGCATCGCCACCGGCAGGGTGGCAAGCGCACGGAAGGCGTTTTCGACGCAGGCGACTGCATCGAGATCGAGTGTCACGATCGCGCGCAATTCTTGTTCGGTGAGGATCGTCA
>NZ_RZPL01000198.1:0-6603 GCF_004022805.1 Mesorhizobium sp. M7A.F.Ca.CA.002.04.1.1
GTCGAACACGACCGCCACGACCACGCCGCTCGCCGCCACGACGAAGGTCGACACTTCGACCTTCATCAAGACGGTGCCGAGCGCCAATGAGTTCGAGATCCAGTCCAGCAAGCTCGCCGAGCAACAGGCGACCGACGCCGACGTCAAGGCGTTCGCCAAACAGATGATCGCCGATCACACCAAGGCCGGCGAGGAATTCAAGGCGGCGCTTGCCCAGGGCCAGACAACCTCGGCCACCGCACCGTCCGGTCCGGCCCTGCAGCCCAAGGAGCAGAAGATGCTCGATGAGCTGAAGAGCGCCAGCGGCGATCAATTCCAGGCCAAATACATCGAGATGCAGACCAACGCTCATAAGGAAGCCGTCGCGCTGTTCAGCGGCTATGCGAAATCCGGCGACGACCCGGCAATGAAGGAATTCGCCAAGAAAACCCTGCCGACGCTGCAGATGCACGAAAAACACGTGAAGGAACTGGCCGCCGCGCATCAGGGGTGAGGGCGGTTCACTATGGCGCCCCCCTCTGTCCTGCCCGGCAGGACAGAGGGGGGCGCCGTAGAGCGCTACGATGGAAGCCAGCCCGCTTGGCCAACCAACACCACAATATGGCCCTGTGCCTTAAGCACGGCACGCCCTATACCGATCAAGGCTGAGCGGCGCTCAGGTCGACCTGATCTGCTCGACCGCGGTCACCAGCAGCTCTTCCATGGCGGTGCGTATCTGGCCATCCGACTGGGCGATGCCCGCCGCGTCGAAGTCGGCGCGGACCTTGCGGAACACATCGTTGTCGCCTGCCTCTTCGAAATCCGCGTGCACGACCTCCTTGGCATAGGCGTCGGCGTCAGCACCGGATTTGCCGAGCTTTTCGGCGGCCCACAGGCCGAGCAGCTTGTTGCGGCGCGCCATGGCCCTGAACTTCGTTTCCTCGTCCATCGCAAACTTCTTTTCGAAGCCTTCCTGACGGTCTCTCATGCTGCTCATGGTTCGCCTCGTTTCCGATGGGAGTCCGATCTTCAGCCCAGGGGAAGAACGGCCAGGAAAGAGAGAGTGGCGCGCATGGGTGTCATTAACAAGGCGTCATGCCGGCGATTGGGCGGGCGCTTGGCGGTCCAGTCTTTCGCTCGATATGATTTGACGTTGCCGCGCCGTGTCCTACTCTCAAGTGCCTGCGGGATGAACCGAGGAGACGAGCGATGCAGTTCAAGGCAATTCGCAGCGTCGCGCTGACGGCGGCCGTGATGCTTGCCGCCGGCACCGCGGCCTATGCCCATCACGGCTGGTCGTGGACACAGGATGGGTTTTTCGAACTCAAGGGCAAGATCACGGCCATCTATATCGGCAATCCGCACGCCACGCTGGATGTCGACGCGGAGGGTGAGGCCTGGCGGGTGGAGATGGCGCCGCCATCACGCACGATCGCCGCCGGCTTCACGGAGGAGGTGGCCAAGGTCGGCGACGAGGTGACCGCGATCGGCAACCGCTCGCTCGAGGCGACCGAAAAGCGCATGAAAGCGGTGCGCGTCATCGTCAACGGCAAGACATATGATGTCTATCCCGACCGCGTGCCGCCGGCGTAAATGGCCGAGTTCCTCGCCGGCATTGAGCATCTTGCGTTGGCGCGGTGGCTGAAGGCTTCCTTCGTCGCCTATCCCATAGTCAATGCGCTCCACATCATGTCGATCGGCGCGCTGTTGACCAGCGTCGTTCTCATGGACCTCAGGATCTGCGGCGCTTTCCGTTCGCTGCCGCAAGCCGCATTCGTCGCGCTGCTGCGCCGCATTGCATTAAGTGCATTCGCGGGTGCGCTCGTCACAGGCTCGCTGCTGTTTTCGGTCAAGGCGAGCACCTATGCGGCGATGCCGGTTTTCCTCGCCAAGATGGCACTCATCCTTCTCGCCGGCGTCAATTTTTTCACCTTCCTGCGCTTCGCCAGAGGTGGTGACGATCTGGCCGGCAGCACCATCCTGGCTGTGCTCTCGATACTGCTGTGGACGTCCGTGCTTTTCGCCGGACGGTTCATCGGATTTCTCTAGCGCCGCATCTTCCTTCTCCCCCTGTGGGAGAAGGTGTCGCCGAAGGCGACGGATGAGGGGTGTTCCAGGGAACGCCGACGTCTCACTCCGCTGGAACACCCCTCATCCGTCTCGGCGCTATCGCGCCGATCCACCTTCTCCCACAAGGGGAGAAGGGAAGAACGGCGCTGGCGTTCCGCCCGTGCCGGGATAAGCTCCCTGCAACTCAGGGAGAACTGCCATGAAAAAAGAAATCATCGAAGTGCCGGTCATGTCCGCCAAGGTGCGGGCGCTCGGCCTTCCCTGCTCGACAGCGGTCAAGGCCAACGGCTTCGTGTTCATCTCGGCGACGCCGCCGGTGGATATGGTGACCGGCGAGATGGTGCGCGGCGACATCGAGGTGCAGACCGAGGCGTCGCTGAAGGCGCTGAAACATTGCCTGGAAGCGGCCGGCACTTCGCTCGACAATGTGGTGATGGTGCGTATCTACGCCGTCAATTCCGGCTTCTACAACGCCATCAACCGTGTTTATGCCAGGTATTTCAGCGTCAATCCGCCGGCGCGGAGTTTTGTGCCGGTGGCGTCGTGGCCGATGGAGTTCGATATCGAGATCGAGTGTGTGGCGGTGGCGTGATGAGAGTATAGGAACGAGCATGACGACTCGCCAGCCTCTTATGAAACGTAGTTTTTCACCTCAGGAATGTCTTGGGTCAGGATCATCTCTCTAAATTCGTTAGAAACCGACTCTGATCGGATGGCGTCCCGAACCCTCTCCTGGGACTGCGTCCCAAACTGCTTAAGTTTGTCGTCTAATATCGCTGAGCTTCTATAAACCACCGCCTTGAGCGCCTCTTCATTCTTGCTCAATGCAATAATATTCTGCGCTACTTTTTCTATTTCCGATTTTTTCATGGAAAAGACGTCTCTGCCTCGGGTCACAATTAAACCGACGGCACATATGATATAAAATCGGAACGTCTTATATTTATTATCTATACGCTGGTTTCTCCAGAGGAACTCAATTCGGTAGTAGAGATAACAGCAGGCATGATAGATCCTAACATCATGATCATCCTTAAATATCTTGCTATCATACTCCGACATGATTCCCCGATAGTCGCGAGCTGCACGATTGGGCTGGAAGAAAATCGCGGCAGCCAGGGCCTTCATCATCGAAGATGGCTGAATTATCCTAACGCGCTCGACCTGCTGGCCACGATATTGGTTTTCGCGCCGTTCAAGATATATGATCTCTTCCGGCTCAACCGATCTGGCGTATTCTTCGAGGCTCTTTAAAAATGGCCTCAGCGCCCAGAATTGTTCTTCCTTCACCGGGTTCTGCCTATTCGTTCCAATAATGATCGATGCGACGAAGTCATCGTTCTTCGACCCAATCAGGCGGAATGGCACTGCAATATGGTCAATTAGATTTAGATCTTCAGCTGCCCCTTTGCTTTCCCCAAAGATCAATTCGTATATAATATTGCTCGTTTGACACCCATTTACTATTTGATAGTCCTCAAGATGGAATCGATCTCCAGTGCGGTCTATACTTTTCGACACAACTGTAACGCCGTTATTCCTAAAAGCAAAATCATCACCACCGCTCTCAAGTACTGAGACCTTTATTTCTTGGTTAATCTTAGATCTTTGATCGTAGTCTCTAATATTGTCAACGAAAACCGATTTATTGATGCCGATTGCGTTAAATTTATCGTCAAACAAAGTAAATAGCTTAACTAGTTGTTTGGCCTCGAGATATCCAACGTATGCCTCGTCCACATTCTTATTTTTTGGCATAACGACTGCTTTTGTAAATTCAATTTCTGCTTCGACAGATGTTGTGGCGGCTCGGTACCATTGTTGTAGCTGAAGAGCTCCAACGATACTTACGTCAAGGTTGTCTCTGTCAAACATGTTTTTTTCAGACATTTGACGAGTGAATGTATTCTTCAAAGACTCAATGCGCCGAGGTTCCTCGTAATTTCCGGTTGCGATGTAGAACGCTTTTAGCGAAGGATTTTTCTTTCCAACTACACCTTCATATACCGCGAGCATCGCCTCGGTTAAGTCCGACAATTGGGGGCTTTCATCTCGCAAATCGCCATCAAAAAAGCTGGTTATAGCATCGAAAAATTTGGAAATGTCACCGTAGTCGTAACTTGGGCTAGTTTTCGACTGAAAGAAAACAAACTCAATCGATGGATTTTTGATCGCGGCGAGCTTATCTTCTGCTTCGATCCGTGTTTTTACTACTTCCCCTTGTATTAATATTGCGACTCCGTCGAGACCGAACTCCGTGCCTGTCAAATGGACATCGTTGGCATCTGCGGACTCGGCCAACAGACCGATTAGAGTCGCAAATATCGAGTAAATTTCGAATTGATCACTAAGACTTGCCGACTCGATGCTCGTGGATTTTGCGTAATCCTTGACTTGAGCGCGAATTACTGGATTCATTTTTTGGTCCCCCCGCCTTTTGGCTGTTAGCGTACGTGACGTCTCGGGGGCTGTCTACTGTATCCGACCCTTTACTAACCGTCGGAGTGCACTATTTTAGATGCTGGTATAATCCGGATATCATTTGGCTGCGGCGAGCAATTTGAAAGCGAGAACTGCCGACAGCAGTTCACCAATCCTTACGCAAAATACTCCTGCAGCGGCCTGACCTCGAGGCTCCCCGCCTTCAGTGCCGCAATCGCTTCCGCCACCGCAGCCGCGCCCGATAGCGTCGTATAATACGGCACCTTCTGCATCAGCGTCGCCCGCCGCAGCGACTTCGAGTCCGACACTGCCTTCTGGCCGTCCGTGGTGTTGAAGACGATCTGCACCTGGCGGTTGCGGATGGCGTCTTCGATGTGGGGGCGGCCTTCCAGCACTTTGTTGATCTTCTGGGCGTCGACGCCGTTTTCGGCGAGGAAGCGGGCGGTGCCTGAGGTGGCCAGCACCTTGAAGCCGAGGCCGGCCAGGCGCTTCACCGCCGGCAGGATGCCTTTCTTGTCCTCGTCGCGCACCGAGACGAACAGCGTGCCGGAGCGCGGCAGGTCGACGCCGGCGCCGAGCTGGCTCTTGGCGAAGGCCAGCGCGAAATCGCGGTCGAGGCCCATGACCTCGCCGGTCGAGCGCATTTCCGGGCCGAGCAATATGTCGACGCCGGGGAAGCGGGCGAAGGGGAACACGGCTTCCTTGACCGCGATGTGGCCGGGGTTCCTGGGGTCGGGCATGGCGCCGTAATGGGCGAAGGCGTCTTCCAACTTCTCGCCGGCCATGATGCGGGCGGCAATCTTGGCAATTGGCCGGCCGATGGTCTTGGCGACGAAGGGCACGGTGCGCGATGCGCGCGGGTTGACCTCCAGCACATAGACCGTGCCGTCCTTGATCGCATACTGCACGTTCATCAGCCCGCCGACATTGAGCGCGCGGGCAAGGGCTGCCGTCTGGCGCTCCAGTTCGTCGACCAGTTCGGAAGGCAGCGAGTGCACCGGCAGCGAGCAGGCACTGTCGCCCGAATGGATGCCGGCCTCCTCGATGTGTTCCAGAATGCCGGAGACGAAGGTCGCCTTGCCGTCGCAGAGGCAGTCGACATCGACCTCGATGGCGCCGGAGAGATAGGTGTCGAACAGCAGCGGGTTTTTGCCCAGCAGCGTGTTGATCTGGCCGGTCTTGTCGTTGGGGTATTTCTGCTTGATGTCCTCCGGCACCAGGCCGGGCACGGTGTCGAGCAGGTAGGTCTGCAGCATGCCCTCGTCATGGATGATCTGCATGGCGCGGCCGCCGAGCACATAGGACGGGCGCACCACCAGCGGGAAGCCGAGCTCGCCGGCGACCAGGCGGGCCTGCTCGACCGAATAGGCGATGCCGTTCTTCGGCTGGCTCAGGTTGAGCTTGTGCAGCAGCTTCTGGAAGCGGTCGCGGTCTTCGGCGAGATCGATCATGTCGGGCGAGGTGCCGAGGATGGGGATGCCGGCCTTCTCCAGCGCATCCGCCAGCTTCAGCGGCGTCTGGCCGCCGAACTGGACGATGACGCCGACCAGCTCGCCCGAGGCCTGCTCGGCGCGCAGGATCTCCAGCACGTCTTCGGCCGTCAGCGGCTCGAAATAGAGCCGGTCCGAGGTGTCGTAGTCGGTCGAGACCGTCTCCGGGTTACAGTTGATCATGATCGCTTCATAGCCGGCGTCGCGCAGCGCGAAGGCGGCGTGGCAGCAGCAATAGTCGAACTCGATGCCCTGGCCGATGCGGTTCGGCCCGCCGCCGAGGATGACGACCTTCTTGCGCGACGAGACCTGCGCCTCGTTGGCCAGCGCGCCGGCGAACGGCACTTCATAGGTCGAGTACATGTAGGCGGTGGGCGAGGCGAACTCGGCCGCACAAGTGTCGATGCGTTTATAAACAGGATGAACGTCGAGCTTTTCGCGAGCTTTCTGAATCACTTCGGCGTCGGTCTTCGTCAGCGACGCGAGGCGGGCATCGGAGAAACCCATGGCCTTCAGCATGCGCAGGTTGACGGCATCCTCGGGAATGCCGTGCTCGCGGATGCGGGCTTCCATGGCGACGATGCCGGCGATCTGTTCGAGGAACCACGGGTCGATCTTGCAC
>NZ_RZPL01000198.1:6613-8340 GCF_004022805.1 Mesorhizobium sp. M7A.F.Ca.CA.002.04.1.1
TGCACATGGCGTGCACGTCCTCCAACGAGGTGCCCATGCGGATCGCCTGCGCCACCATGCGCAGCCGATCGGGCGTCGGCGTGCCGAGCGCTGCGCGGATGGCGTTGCGGTCGTCGGCATGGTTGGCGGAACCGAGGCCCCCATGGCTGAGACCGGGAATCTCGATCTCGTCCAGACCAGTCAGGCCGGTTTCAAGTCCACGCAGCGCCTTCTGCAGCGATTCCTGGAAGGTGCGGCCGATGGCCATGACTTCGCCGACCGACTTCATGGCGGTGGTCAGCACCGGCTCGGCGCCGGGGAATTTCTCGAAGGCAAAGCGCGGGATCTTCGTGACGACGTAGTCGATGCTCGGTTCGAACGAGGCTGGCGTCGCGCCGCCGGTGATGTCGTTCTCCAGCTCGTCCAGCGTGTAGCCGACGGCGAGTTTTGCCGCGATCTTGGCGATCGGGAAGCCGGTCGCCTTGGAGGCAAGTGCCGACGAGCGCGAGACGCGCGGGTTCATCTCGATCACCACCAGGCGGCCATCGGCCGGGTTGACGGCGAACTGCACGTTGGAACCGCCGGTCTCGACGCCGATCTCGCGCAGCACGGCGATCGAGGCGTTGCGCATCATCTGGTATTCTTTGTCGGTCAGCGTCAGCGCCGGGGCGACGGTGATCGAATCGCCCGTATGCACGCCCATCGGGTCGATGTTCTCGATCGAGCAGACGATGATGCAATTGTCCGCTCTGTCGCGGACGACCTCCATCTCATACTCCTTCCAGCCGAGCACGCTCTCCTCGATCAGCACTTCGGTGGTCGGCGAGGCGTCGAGGCCGGACTGGACGATCTCGTAGAATTCGGCGCGGTTGTAGGCGATGCCGCCGCCGGTGCCGCCCATGGTGAAGGACGGGCGGATGATGGCCGGCAGGCCGACATGGTCGAGCGCCTGGGCGGCGATCGCCATGCCATGGCTGATATAGCGCTGCTTGCGGTCGCCTTCGCCGAGGTTCCAGCGGGTTTCCAGCGCATCGAGCGCGGCGTCGAGATCGGCCGGCTTCTCGGCCTTGAGCGCCGCGCGCTCGGCCTCATGCGTCTTGCGGTCGGTGTTCTTGACGTCGGTGGCGTTGGCCAGCATCGACTTCGGCGTTTCCAGGCCGATCTTCTTCATCGCCTCGCGAAACAGCGCGCGGTCCTCGGCCTTGTCGATGGCGGTAGCGTCGGCGCCGATCATCTCGACATTGTAGCGCTCGAGCACGCCCATGCGGCGCAGCGACAGAGCGGTGTTGAGCGCGGTCTGGCCGCCCATGGTCGGCAGCAGCGCGTCGGGCCGCTCCTTGGCGATGATCTTGGCCACCACTTCAGGCGTGATCGGCTCGATATAGGTGGCGTCGGCCAGTTCCGGGTCGGTCATGATGGTGGCCGGGTTGGAATTGACCAGGATGACGCGGAAGCCTTCCTCCTTCAGCGCCTTGCAGGCCTGCGTGCCGGAATAGTCGAACTCGCAGGCCTGGCCGATGACGATGGGGCCGGCCCCGATGATCAGGATCGACTTGATGTCAGTGCGTCTTGGCATGTCAAAGGTCCGTTCGGCGGGCGGCTTGCACAAAAAACCGGGACGGGAAGACCCGGCCGGTTGTGCTCGCGATTCTGGTATCAGGCTAGGAGGGCCTTATAGGGAAGAGTTTTGACTGATGTAACCCCGAAAATGCGAGGTAGGGGAATAGGGGAGTAGGGGAGTAGGGGAG
>NZ_RZPL01000199.1:0-8212 GCF_004022805.1 Mesorhizobium sp. M7A.F.Ca.CA.002.04.1.1
ATGTCCTTCCTGGCTGGGAAGCCAGGACGGGCTATCAGGAAGGCATCGGGCGCACCTTCGATTGGTTCCGTCAGCGAATTGCGGCCGGAACCGTTGCGGCCCCAACGGCCTGACGCGCCCGACGTCGCGGCCAAAGCTCTTTCCTGGCTGCCCACTTGGTCACCACCGCATCGGGCGCATCGATCGGCGAGCCATGGCCGTATCCGCATAAAGATATTGACTGCATGTTTAGTCATAGTTACTCCTGAGGTCGCGAATTGAGTTGGACAGCCGGCGCCAGCCGGTGAATGGCCACCGTGAAGAGGGGAATATCTCGACTGCGATGCGGCTTGCCGTTGCCGGTGCGCCGCATGCCGCAAATGCGATGCCGACGGCCGTTCTCGTGCCGTCGATCGGCATTGTCGCGGCCATCTTTTCGTCAGCAGGAAACGGACCTGAGGCCGTAACGCCGCCGGTCCCAACAATGGGAGCATACAGCATGAACTGGAAACTGACCGCGACGGCCATCGGCCTGTCGCTGCTGACTGTCACGGGCGTTGCCCATGCCGACGGCGAACTCAACATCTACAATTGGGGCAACTACACCAGTCCCGAGCTGATCAAGAAGTTCGAGGAGACCTACAAGGTCAAGGTCACCGTCACCGACTATGATTCCAACGATACCGCCCTGGCCAAGGTCCGGCAGGGCGCCTCCGGCTATGACATCGTCGTGCCCTCGGCGAGCGTCGTGCCGGTCTGGATCAGCGAAGGTCTGCTCTTGGAGACCGATCCCAACAAGATGGAGAACTTCAAGAACGTCGATCCCAGGTGGGTCGATGTTCCATTCGATCCAGGCCGCAAATATACCGTTCCATGGCAGTGGGGAACGACCGGCATTTCGGTGAACAAGTCGGTTTATGCCGGCGACCCCAACACATCGGCGATCTTCCTCGACCCACCCCCCGAACTCGTCGGCAAGATCAATGTCGTACCCGAAATGGGTGACATCATGTTCCTCGCCATCGCTTACGAGGGTGGCAAATATTGCAGCAGCGACATGCAGATGCTGAAGAAGGTGCATGACAAGCTGGTGGAGGCCAAGGCGAAATGGCTTTCGCTCGACTATGCGGCCGTCGACGGCCTGGGCAGGGGCGACATCGCCGCGGGCGTCAACTGGAACGGCATATCGCTGCGCGAGCGGCTTGAGAACGACAAGATCGTCTATGGCTATCCCAAGGAAGGCTATCCGATCTGGATGGACAATGTCGCTGTCCTCAAGGACGCCAAAAACGTCGACAACGCCAAGCTGTTCCAGAATTTCATCATGGATCCGCAGAATGCGGCGCTGATCTCAGCCTTTGCGCGTTATTCGAACGGCATCAAGGGCTCGGAAGCCTTCATGCCCGACGACATGAAGACCGCGCCGGAAGTCAACATTCCCGCCGATTTCGCCGCCAAGGGCCAGTTCATGCAGGCATGCCCGCCCGACGTGCAGGCGCTCTACACGAAGATCTGGACCGATCTGCAGAAATGACCTGACCAGGCTTTCCCGCGCCGCAGCACGCGGCGCGGTCATCTCCGTCCATGCAACGCGATGCGCAGATCGCAGGAGACTTCCCATGACCGATCTCGACCTTTGCTACATGCCGGCCAGCGAGGCGCTGCGGCTGTTCAAGGCAAAGAAGCTTTCGCCCGTCGAACTGATGCAGGCCACCATCCGCCGCGCCGAAGCCACCAAGCCGACGATCAACTGCCTCACCTTCACGCATTTCGACGAGGCGATGGATCTGGCCAGGAAAGCCGAGGCGAAATACGCCAGGGGGGCCCGTACCGGGGCGCTCGAGGGGCTGCCGATCGGCATCAAGGACGAGAGCTACATCAAGGACAAGCCGACCTCGCACGGCTCGCTGCTGTCCCGGGATGCCATCGGTGGCCATACGTCGACGATGAACGAGCGCATCATCAAGGCCGGAGGCATTGTCCATGCCCGCACGGCGACGCCTGAATTCAGCTGCGCCGGCTACACCTGGTCGAAACGCTGGGGCGTGACGCGCAATCCGTGGAACCCGGATTTCACGCCCGGCGGTTCGTCCGGCGGTGCCGCGGCGACGCTGGCGTCCGGCACGTCGTCGATCGCCACCGGCTCGGACATTGCCGGGTCGATCCGAATTCCCGCGTCGGCCTGCGGTCTTGTCGGCTTCAAGCCGCCTTACGGGCGCAATCCGGACGAGCCGCCGTTCAACCTCGATTTCTACTGCCACACCGGACCTTTGGCGCGAAACGTCGGGGATGCGATCCTGCTGCAGAACGTGATGGCCGGACCGAGCCCGCTCGACATCGCCACGCTCCGCCCCAAACTGCGCCTGCCCAGCGACTACAAGCCGATCAAGGGCTGGAAGATTGCTTTCTCGATGGACCTCGGTTCTTTCGAGGTCGATCCGGACGTGCGCAAGAACACGCTTGCCGCCTGCGATGTGTTTCGCTCGCTTGGCGCCACGGTCGAGGAAGTCGATCTGGGCTGGGGCGACGACGTGCTCAAGGCGGGCATGGCCTATCTCGAACATCTGTTCGGCGCCTCACTGTCGCAACTGCTCAAGGAGCACGGCAAGGACATGACGAGCTATGCCAGGCAGTTCGCCGAGGACGGGCAAAGGTCGAAGGCGACGGACTTTGTCGGAACACTGGAAGTGGCGGCCAGGATGTACCAGACGCTGGGGCCGCTGCTGGAGACCTACGATGTGCTGATCTGCCCGACCAACGCGCTTCCCGCCGTGCCGGCGGAGTTCGATCAGACAACGGGCACGGTCGAGATCAACGGCAAGCAGGTGAACCCGTCGCTTGGCTGGGTGATGACGACGCCGTTCAACATGATGAGCCGCTGTCCGGTTCTATCCGTGCCGTCGGGCCGGGCGGCAAGCGGCGTGCCGACAGGCATCCAGATCGTCGGCCGCACCTATTGCGATGCCGATGTCTTCCGGGCGGCCATGGCCTATGAGATGGCCAAGGGGCAGTGGTACACAAACGCCGAAACGCGCCCGTCGCTATAACAGGGCGATGCGGCCCTTGCCGCGATCGTGGTTGATCTGCGGTTTCGGTTGTGGTGAGCCGACGCCGGACACCTCGAATAGACGGATCCGTGGCGGCGCCGGCGATCGCCGGCAGAAGTCCGAAAGGAGCTGGACGAAGATGGCGCAACAAAACACTGCGGCGGCAAAACGCAAAGGCGCAACGGCGAAGAATGGACGTGCGGCAAACGATGCCGCGCCGCCCAAGGACCGTCGGCGCGAACGCGGCGAAGCCAGCGTGCAGCGGATCATCGACGCCACCATCGAGCTCATCGCGGAGGAGGGACTGGCAAGCGTCACCATGCAGCGCATCGCCGAACATGTCGGCTCGTCCAATGCCCTGGTCGTCTTCCATTTCCGCAGCAAGGAGAACCTGTTTCGCGCCGTCCTGCAGTATCTCAGCGATCGATACGACGAGCTGTGGGTGACGCTGGTGCGAGCGCCCGGCCTGTCGCCGGTTGAGCGGGCCCTGGGCGCGGTCGATTGCGCGCAACGTTTCGCCCGCCAGCACCCGAAATGGGTTTCGGTCTTTGTCGTGTTCTCCAGCGACCGCAAGAGCATGCAGATCTACAATGAGATCGGCCTGCCGAGCGATCTTGCCTACACCGCCGAAGCGCGCGAGTTGCTGATCGAGATTTCGCGCAGCGGCGGTTACACCGACGTCGACATCGACACGCTGTCGGAGAGCCTGAATTATCTGGTCCACGGCGCCTGGTATTGGGATCATCTCAATCCATCCAGCCGTGACACCAACGTGCTGCGCAAGACCATGCTGCTCCTGCTGCATCAGGCATTCCCGCGGCATTTCGAACTGATGCGCTAGAGCAATTCCAGGAAAAGTGTGAAACGGTTTTCCGTCCGGAATTGCGCCAAACAAGGAGTTGGAGTGGTTCGCCGTTTCCGTGAAACGGTGAACCGCTCTGACCGCTTTCATGGCTGCCGCAGATGGCAGCCGGCCTGCCGCTTCTGTTCCAGATACTCGTCGACAAGCTGGCGGTAGCGCACCTTGCCGAAACTCGGGAAATGGCCGCCATGCACGACCGAGACATCGAGGTCGCGCAGGCGCAGCAGTGTCGCCATGTAGTCTGATATGTCCGAGTGGTAGACGTCGTCGATCAGCGGGCCGTCATAGATGATATCGCCTGATAACAGGATGCCCGTCCTGTTTTCATAGAGCGCGATGCCGCCGGGCGAATGGCCGGGCGTGTGGATCACCTCGAAGGCACGATCGCCGAGATCGACGACGTCCCCATGCTTGAGCAAACGGCCTGCCGGTGCGGGCGGAATACGGTAGCGCGCCGTGTTCCAGCCTTGCGGCTGGCAATCGAACATTTCGTCGGTCGCATAGGTGTCGGCTGCCGTCCACTCGTTACGCGGATCGGCGAGGATCCCGGCCTCGGCGGCGTGCACGCACCGTTCGGGAAATTCGTGGTGGCAGCCTATATGATCGAAATGCGTGTGGCTGGCGACGCAAATCAGCTTGCGCTCGCTGACCAACGGCACGTGACGCCTGAGGCTGAAATGGCCAAGCCCGGTGTCGAACAGAAGGTCACGATCGCGGCCGCGCACATGCCACATGTTGCAGCGGAAGAACGGTTTTATCCAAGGCTCGTGGATCAAGGTCACGCCATCGCTCATGCGGATGGTCTCGTACCAGTCTGGTGCCTCGATGACCGCAAGCGTTGCCATGTTTCAATCCGTCAGAAAGTTCAGTCCGTCAGCAGGATGATCTGGTCGGTATCGCAGGAAATCGCGACCCTGTCGCCCGGCTGGACGGTCGCCGTCGCGGGCAATTTGGCGATGAAGTGGAGCGAAGGGTCCTCGACGGAAACGGCGAGCACGCGCTTGAAGCTGCCCTGGAAAACCACGTCGCTCACCTCGGCTGTGCCAAGCCTGACACCGCCGCGCGCCTCGCCGAGGACAAGATGCTCCGGCCGTATGGCCAGCGCAACGGTAGAGCCGACCGGCAAGGCGCCGGGCAGCGAGACCGGCCCGACCGGCGTCGCGACGGTGCTTGTCCTATCCTTCGCCTCCGTGACCGTGCCGGCGAGGATCGTGCTTTCGCCCATGAAGGTCGCCGAAAAACGCGTCGCCGGCCGTGCGTAGACGCGCTCTGGCGGACCTTCGTCCTCGATGCGCCCGTCATTCATCACCACGCAATGGTCGGCCAGCGCCATCGCCTCTTCCTGGTCGTGCGTGACATGGATAAAGGCGGTGCCGACGCGCTTCTGGATCGCCTTCAATTCATCCTGCATCTGCCGGCGAAGTTTGAGGTCGAGGGCGCCGAGCGGCTCGTCGAGCAACAGCACCGCCGGCTCGATCACCAGCGCCCGCGCCAGCGCCACGCGCTGCCGTTGGCCGCCGGAGAGCTGATGCGGCTTCTTGTCGAAGGCAGAGGCGAGACCGACCAGCGCCAGCGCCTCGCGCGCCTTTGCGGCGCGTGTCGCGCCGTCGACGCCCTGCATGCGCAGGCCGAAGCCGACATTGCTGCCGACGCTCATATGCGGAAACAGCGCATAGTCCTGGAACACCGTCGTCGTCGGGCGCTTGGCCGGCGGCACCGACGTGCAATCCTCGCCACGGATGAACACCTTGCCTTCGCTGGGGGTGACGAAGCCGCCCAGAATGGACAAGAGCGTCGTCTTGCCGGAGCCGGACGGCCCGAGCAGGATCGTGTAGCTGCCGGGCTCGATCTGCAGCGAGACATCCTTCAGCACGGTGTGCTGGCCGAAGCGATGCGAGACACTGCTGATGTCGACGAGGGGCGCGCTCATGCCGGCTTTCTCCGAAGCAATGTCAGTTCAAAAAACACCACCAGCACGATGGAGACGGCGAAGACCAGCGAGCCGACGGCATTGGTCTTGGGATTGAGGCCGGAACGCAGCAGGTTCCAGATCTCGACCGGCAGCGTGGTGTCGAAGCGGGTGAGCAGGAAGGAGATCACGAATTCGTCCCAGGAGAAGGTCATCGACAGGAAGAAGCCGGCGAAGATGGCCGGCGCCATGACCGGCACGGTGATCAACAGCAGCACCTTCCATTCCGGCGCGCCGAGGTCGCGCGCGGCGCGCTCGATGTTGATCTGATGGTCGCCCATCTGGCTGTAGATGATGGCAAAGCACAGCGGCAGATTGATCACGACATGGCCGATGCCGGCAGCCAGTAGCGATTTCGGTACGCCGGCCCAGTTGAACAGCACCAGCAGCCCCATGCCGATGATGAGATAGCTGACCGTCAGCGGCAGGGTGATCAGCCCGCGCAGCAGGCCGGAGCCGGGCAGGACGAAGCGGGCAAAGCCCCAGGCGGAAAGGAAGCCGAGCGTCACGGCGGCGAGCGACGAGATGGACGCGACCAGCAGCGAATTGACCAACGCCGAAGTCAGCCGTGGGTCCGAGAGCACCGCGTCGTACCAGCGCAGCGACGGGCCGGTGAAGGGCGGGATCGGGAACGACGTCGCCTGCAGCGAAAACAGTACCAGCACGATCACGGGCAGGAAGATGAAGCCGTAGACGGCAAGCGCGTAGAGCCAGGAGGCGATGCGGACAATCCTGCGCATCTCAGGCCCGCTCGATCTTCAGCCAGTGGGCGCAGGCGAGATAGGCGATGGTGACCACCGCCATCAGGATGATCGACAGCGCCGAGGCCAGCGGAAAGTCGCCGCGCCGGCCGATCTGCATCATCACCAGCTGCGGCATCAGCAGCTCGTTGTTGCCGCCCAGGATCTGCGGCGTGATGTAGTCGCCGATGCACAGCACGAAGGTGAGGAAGGCGCCGACCATGATGCCGGGCAAGGTCAGCGGCAGCACGACATGCAGGAAGGTTCGCACCGGCCCGGCGCCGAGATCGGCGGCCGCCTTGCGGTAGCTCGGGCTGAGCTGCTTGAGATTGGCGAAGATCGTCAGCGTCAACAACATGACGAAGAAGTGCACGAAGCCGGTGATGGTGGCGAAACGCGTGTTGGCGAGATGCACAGGCTCGCTGATGAGGCCGGAGCCGGTCAGCGCCCGGTTTATGACGCCGTTCTGCGCCAGCACCAGCAGCCAGGAATAGGAGCGCACGACATAGGAGGTCCAGAACGGCAGCACCGCCAGCATCAGCGCCAGCCGCTGCCAGCGCTCCGGCACCTGTTCGGCGAGGATCCAGGCGAAGGGATAGGCGAGCAGCACCGAGACCACGGTGACGATCGCGGTCACCTCAAGCGAGTTCACCATCGCCTGCCAGTAGGAGGGGTTGGTGAAGAATTGGCTGTAGTTGGACAGCGTGAAGCCGCCGCCCTCATGCGCCGTCAGGCTGGAAAACCCCATGGCAATGAACGGCAGCACGAAGAACAGCAGCGTCCAGCCGAGCGCCGGCGTGACCAGCGCCCAGGGCAGAGCAGAGCTCGCCCGGGGCAGGGTATGGCCCGCCCGGGGCAAGGGGTTGTTTCCAGCCGAGCTCATGAGCGCTATCGGCTCATTTCGCCTGCAGCATTTCGGTCCACATGTCCTGCATCTTCTTGTCGAGATCGGCGTTCGGCGCCGGATAGGCCTGGGCACGCGTCAGGAAGCCCGGCTGTTCGTCGAAGCGCAGCACCTTCTTCTGGTCGTCGGTCAGTGCTGCCTTGGTGTTGGCCGGCATGCCCCAGTAGCAGGAGGAGGTGGCAAGCCGCGCCTGGCCCTCCGGGCTCATAATGTACTGGATGAACTTCAGCGCCATGTCCTTGTTCTTGGAATCCTTGAACATGGCCAGCGACTGCGACCACAGAACCGCACCTTCTTTCGGGATGGAGAAGTCCAGCGCCGGGTTTTCCTTGGCTAGGCCCGCCGTCACCCATTCGCCGCCGCCGACCAGTATGTCGACCTCGCCCGTCGCCAGCGCCGTCTGGCTGGCGGTCA
Organism: Mesorhizobium sp. M7A.F.Ca.CA.002.04.1.1; assembly: GCF_004022805.1. Classification (NCBI taxonomy): domain Bacteria; kingdom Pseudomonadati; phylum Pseudomonadota; class Alphaproteobacteria; order Hyphomicrobiales; family Phyllobacteriaceae; genus Mesorhizobium; species Mesorhizobium sp. M7A.F.Ca.CA.002.04.1.1. The sequence continues at coordinate 7,916 of NZ_RZPL01000199.1, forward strand.
CTTCGCCGACCAGCTTGGCATTGGCTTTCATCTTCAAGAGCTCGTCCTTGAGGGCGGGCAGGTCGGCTTCGGTGAGATCGGCCGTCTTCTTGCCGATCGCCAGTGCGGCCATGCCGATGACCGGCAGGTAGTAGTCGTAGATGGCGACCTTGCCCTTGTACTTGTCGCCGGTCAGGGCCGCCATCGACTGCATGTCGGCCGGATCGACCTTGGTCTTGTTGTAGCCGATCGTGTTGTAGCCGAACTTTTCGGTGATGCCGTAGCGCTTGCCGCCGACCATGGTGGAGCCGTTCATCT
>NZ_RZPL01000019.1:0-5944 GCF_004022805.1 Mesorhizobium sp. M7A.F.Ca.CA.002.04.1.1
CCGGCAAGCAATGCTGCTGCGGTCAGAATGGTAAGCGTCTTCATGGCATGTCTCCGGTTGGAATTGTCCCTCGGACAATCCAACGTCGCTTGGGCACTCCGGTTGCAGATCATGAGGAAGAAGCCTGCGCGTATCGCCTCGATTACCCGAACCGCGGCGGCTGGCCACAACTGCCTTCAGTGGCAGCAAGCTTCGCCATATTGCAGCTGCTCGTTCCAGTTCGGGCGACCTTCCGGCGTGAAATCCATCAGATTCCACAGCGTTTCGCAGGTGCCGAGGCCACGCGGATCCTGACCGGGCTCCGTCGGTGCGAAATCCAGTTCCGAACTCCAGAAATGGCGTATGCCGTCGGGGTCGCGGTGAAACACCGACAGCAGCGGGATCTGTGAGCCGTCGGCCGCCTCCGCATTGTAGTCGCGCTTGAAGCTGTTGGCCGCCGAAGACACCAGCCGCATGTTGCGCCAGCCCCGATCTCGACCGAGCGTGACCAGGTTTTCGAGCGCGGTCTTGCCCACCACCGCGAAATTGAAGCCGGCCGCCTGGAGATGCCCGACCGCGCCGTCGAACTGATCGAGCAATGCCGTGCAGGACGGACATGGCTGGTCCGGTCGGGCGAGCTTCGCCGTGCCGCCGCTGGTCGCCACATCGCGCTTCTCCTGCGGGTGGCGCGGGAACATCATGTTGTAGAGGATCAGGCTGTCCTTGCCGGGCGCGAACAGCTCCGACAGCCTTGTCTTCGCGGGCTTGCCGTGGGCATCCAGTGCGTCGAATTCATAGTCCTGGCGGATCAGCCCGCCCGGCGGCAGCGCGCGCCGGGCCTCGGCGACCTCTTCCATGGCGCGGCGCAGCTCGATTTCCTTCTTCAGCAATTTTTCGCGCGCGGTGCGGTATTTCGCGGATTCGTTGGGAAAGGTGATCATGATCGGCTCCTTCAAGTCGCAGCGCCGGCGTCCCGGCGCGGTTGCTCTGCGACCCAAGGACGTTTGGCGGTGATCGGCTCCGACATTTATTGCGCATGGTGATATGTCGTAATACCTGTCCGGGCAGCGTGATCCGGGGGACGAGATGCACGACGACGAGATCGATCTGCGCTGCCCGCAAGTAGTGACCGACAATGCCGCCAAGGGCCTCAGACTGCGCGGAGAATTCGGCCGCGGCGGCACCGAGATCGGCGTCGCCCGCGCCACCGAACTGAAGAACCGGGAAAAGCTCGCGCCCTCCACCATTCGCCGCATGGTCAGCTATTTCGCCCGCCACGAGGTCGACAAGCGCGGCAGGAACTACGGCAATGAGCAGAACCCTTCGGCCGGCTACATCGCCCGGCTGCTGTGGGGCGGCGATGAAGGCCGCACCTGGGCGCTTGATCTCAAGCAGAAGATCGGCAACGCGCCGGACATCTGACAACGGTCCGCACTACGCTGACCGCTCCTCACCCCTTCACCCCGCCGGCGGTGAGGCCGGAGACGATCTTGCGCTGGAAGATCAGCACCAGCACCACCAGCGGCACCGTGACGATCACCGAGGCGGCCATGATGTTGCCCCAGGGGATCTCGAACTGCGAGTTGCCGGAGAGCAGCGCGATCGCCACCGGCACGGTCCGCTGTGCGTTGTTGGAGGTGAAGGTCAGGGCAAACAGGAACTCGTTCCACGCACCGATGAAGGCCAGCAGGCCGGTGGTCGCCAGCGCCGGCCACATCAGCGGCAGGAAGACCCGGGTGACGATGATCCACGGCGTCGCGCCGTCTAGGATCGCCGCCTCCTCGACCTCGACCGGCAGGTCGCGGACGAAGGTGGTGAGCACCCAGACGGTGAACGGCAAGGTGAAGATCATGTAGGAGAAGATCAGCGCGAACAGGGAATTGTAGAGGCCGAAGATGCGGACCAGTTCGAACAGCCCGGCCAGCAGCGCCACCTGCGGGAACATCGACACCGACAGGATGATGAACAAAAGCGCCGAGCGGCCGCGGAATCGAATGCGCGCCAGCGCGTAGGCTGATGTGATGCCGAGCAACAGCGACAGCGCGACGACTGCGCCGGAGACGAAGAGCGAGTTCGCGAGGTTGCGCACGAAGGCGCCCTCGATCAGCACGTTTCTGTAATTGGCGAAACTGATCGTCGTTGGCCACAGATCAGCCCGGAACAGATCGGTCCCGGATTTCAGGCTGGTGACGATGGCGTAATAGAACGGGAACACCGCGACGAAGACGATTGCCCCGACCAGCAGGTAAAAGGCCGTGCGCTTCACGATCCACATCTCAGCGGTCCCCGTCCAGGCTGATCCGGCCGATCCGGATGGTGACGATGGTAAGCAGAGCGAGAATGAGGAAGAGCAGGGTCGAGGCGGCGGAGCCATAGGCGAACTTGTCGAACTCGAACAGGTTCTCGCGGGCGAACACCGACATCGACTTGGTGTGCACATTGTTGGGCGTCAGCACATAGATCAGGTCGAAGATACGCAGCGCATCGAGCGCGCGGAAGATCACCGCCACCAACAGCGCGGGACGGATCAGCGGCAAGGTCACCCGCCAGAAGATCTGCCAGGGGTTGGCGCCGTCGAGCCTGGCGACCTCGATGATCTCCCTCGGCAGCATCTGCAGCGCGGCCAAGATGAGCAGCGTCATGAATGGCGTCGCCTTCCAGATATCGACGATGAGGACCGCCGCCATCGCGGTGTCGGCGTTGGCCGTCCAGGCGATCTTGGTGCTGATCAGGCCGAGATTGAGCAGCACCACATTGATGATGCCGAACTGGTCGTTGAGCATCCATTGCCACATCTTCGCCGAGACGATCGTCGGGATCGCCCAGGGGATCAGGATCGCCGCCCTGACGATGCCGCGGCCTCTGAATTCGGCGTTGAGAACCAGGGCAACGATGGTGCCGAGGATGGTCTCGCAGGTCACCGAAATCACGGTGAAGCGCACCGTGTTCCAGACGGCACGCCACCAGACAGGGTCGACCAGCAACCCGTCATAGAGGGTCCGGCCGCTTGGCATGTGAAGTACCGAAAAGTAATTGGCGAAGCCGACCCATTGGCGCGCGTCGAGATCGGCCAGCGAGGCGTCGGTGAAGCTGAAATAGACCGTGCGGGCAAGCGGCCAGCCGGCCGCCGCGGCGAGCACCAGAAGCATTGGCGCCAGGAAAAGCCACGCCGAGCGAACGCGCTGTGCCCTCAACGGCGCGTGCGCGGCCTTGGCTGTTTCCGGTTTCATCCCTGTCATCTCGCTCCGCTCGCTGCGGTCCCGCCGGCCGGCTGTCCCAGTATCGTCACCAGCCTCGGCCCTTCAGCTTGGTCAGCGTCGCTTCGAGGTCGGCCAGATTGTCGGCGGCAGTGCCGTCGCCCGAGAGCGTGTTGTGAACAGCGTTCCAGAACTGGCTCGACGCCTCGTTGTATTTGATCCTGGTGGCGGCCGAGGGGCGCGGCACCGCATTGAGAAAGATCTGCTTCCAGCGCGGAATAATCGGGTGTTCCATGGCAATGTCGGCATCGTCATACAGCGCCTGGATGGTCGGCAGATTGGACGTCTTCAGCGCGCGGTATTTCTGCATCGCGGGCGAGGCAATGAACTTGACCAGCTCGATCGCGGCATCCGGATGCTTCGAATATTTGGAGACCGCGAGGTTCCAGCCACCCAGCGTCGCGACCGGTCGGGCGCCTTCGCCGGTGCCGGCCGGCAGCGGCGCCACGTCGAACTTGCCCTTGATCGGCGAGCCCTCGCCGTTGCCGAGCGCATAGGCATAGGGCCAGTTGCGCATGAACACCGCGTTGCCGGTCTGCCAGACGCCGCGCGATTCCTCTTCCTGGTAGGCGAGCACGCCGGGCGGCGCGATGGTCCCGACCCAGCCCTTGACCATATCGAGCACCGCCGCCGCTTTTGGATTGCTGATGGAGATGGAGCCGTCCGGCTCGATGATCTGGCCGCCGCCATTCGACATCACCCATTCGAGCGCGTCGCAGGTCAGCCCCTCATAGGCGTTGCCCTGAAAGACGAAGCCCCAGATATCCCGATTGCCGGCTGCACGTTCCTTATCCATGACCAGCCTGGCGGTGTCCGCCAGTTCCTTCCAGGTGGCCGGCACCTTGGCGCCATATTTGTCGAGGAGATCCTTGCGGTAGTAGAGCGCCGGCGCATCGGTGAAGATCGGCAAGGCGACGAGCTTGCCATTGACGGTCTGCGACCGGATGATCGACGGGAAATGCTCGGCCACGATGTCCCTGGTCGCTGCGGTCAAATCGACGAGCTGGCTGGCGAGCTGCGGCGCCCAGATCACGTCCGTCTGGTAGACGTCGATGTCGCTGTTTCCGGCGGCAAGCCACAGCCGGTACTGGCCGAACTGGTCGGTCCCGGACGTCGGCATGACGACGATGTTGACCTTGTTGCCGCTGTCTTTCTCGTAACGGTCGAGGATCTCGCGCAGCACCTTGATGCCGTCGCCGGTATCGCCCGACACCATCGACAGCTCGACGGCCCGCGCCGGCGTACCAATCAGCATGGCGGCGACGCCGAGCGCCAGGAATGCGTGAGAAAACTTCATGGTGATGGATGTCCCTCCGCAGCCGGCGACAGGAAACACTCCACGCGCCGGCAGCTTGTCGGACCCCGCCTTCCATTGAATGCGAAGCGGCGCTTTGGGTTCCCAAATCGCGCCGTTCCTGCGTGAGGCGACACCCATCAGGGGGTGTTGAGATTCAGGTCAGGCCGAGTCGAAAATGGTGGTTTCCGAGAACCGGAGCGGAGCGTACTTTTGGGTACGTGAGCACCGGAAGCGCAGGAAGCCATCATTTGCAGGCCGGCATCACCTGAATATCAGCACACCCTAGCCTTCCCAGGCGACAGGCATCATCCCCAGCCGCTCATAGAGCCGGACGGCGGCGGGATTCTCGACCGTGTTGGTCTTGAGGTCGACATGGTCGGCGCCGCGTTCGCGAAAAACGGCGAAGGCGTGCCACATCAGCGCTTCGGCAACACCCTTGCCGCGCGCCTCGGGATGAACGGCAAGATCCTTGACGAAGGCGCGGGTCCAGCACAGCGCCGCCGCCGCCAGCCGGCCCTTGGCGTCGATGACGAGGAAGCACAGCGCCGGGTCGAATTCGGGATCGTCCGCGATACGCGGCCACCACTCGTCGAACGGACCATCGGCGCCGTCATCGAACACTTCCGTCAAAAGCGCATGCAGGGCGGGCGCGTCACCAGGCTCGAAACTGCGCATGACAAAGCCGTCGGGCCAGTGCGGCGGAACCAGCGTCTCATCGAGGATCTTGCGCAGCCGGATGTCGTTCAGGGCCGGCGGGCGCGGTTCAGGCATCGCGCTCAGGCGTCGGGTTGCAGGCGACGGCGCTGGCGGTCGCGGCCAAGGCCGGTCGCCTCGAGCAGGCCCTTGCGCTTGGCGTCGTAATAATAGCCGGTCTGATAGAGCCAGTCGGCCTTCTTGGCGTTGCCGCCGGCCACCAGCCAGGCGCCGCGCAGATATTTGACCGCGTATTTTAGATTGGTTTCGGCGTCGAACAGGCCCTTGGCCGGTCCGTCATAGCCCATGCCGCGTGCCGTCGCGTGCTTGATCTGCATCAGTCCCCAATGGCCGTTGTTGTAGGCTTTCGGGTTGAAGGTGCTCTCGCGGTTGACGACATGGCGCACCAGGTCCACCGGCACCTGGTAGATCGCCGCATATTTCTCGATCAGCCGCTCGACATCGCCACGCACGCCCGTCGCGTGTTCTTCTTGCACGGGCCCTGCCGGAAACTGGACCAGGGCCGCCGGGTTCTGCGGCACGACATAGGCGACCTGCTGGACGCCGGGCATGCGGTCGCCCTTGGCGGTTGCCGGCACGATCAGCCCCGCGGTCGTATAAGTCTCGGCCGCCTTGACCGGTTCGTTCGCATTTGCCGGCGGCGGCGCCTGCCAGGCATTGGCGGTCATCAACGCGGGCACGGCTGGTGGCGCCCGGG
>NZ_RZPL01000019.1:5954-19174 GCF_004022805.1 Mesorhizobium sp. M7A.F.Ca.CA.002.04.1.1
GGCGGTCGCCGCAGCCGGCTGTGCGGCGGAATCGGGCGGCAGCTCGGCCGTCTGAACGGGGGCGATCCCCGATGATTCCGGCAGCACCGAAACCGTCTCCGGCAGAGGCACGGTGAAGCCGGCATCAGCGCCGGCGGCGGTCGCTGTTTCGGTGAGAGCAGGCGCGGACTTCATCTGCGAGGTCGACGTGCAGCCGCTGATGCCGGCGGCGGCCAGGATCACGCCGATCGCGATAAGGTTGAGTTTTGCTGGCAAGCCGCGCTCGGGTCCGGTTTGTCGGGTTGTTAAGAAATCCCTTACACCAGCGATTCAGGCCGGGCAATCGGGGCGATCAGGTGGTTTTCGGGTGGCGAGACGCGGGCGGCGATGCCATATTGTTCCGGATATGTACTGGGACGAATCCCGGATTTCGCCACTTTGCGGGAAGGAACGCATCATGGTCACGACAGCTTCGATCACGGCCGGCCACGCAGTGTTAGAAACAGTGATCGGTTTCATGGGCATTGCCTGGAGCGAAAAGGGCCTGATCCGGCTCTGCCTGCCCGAACGCAGCCGCGAAGCGGTGGAACGGCGCCTGCTGCGTCACGGTGGCGTTTCCGCTTCCACGGCGCAGCCGCCATGGGTGGTCGAGCTGATCGCAGCGATCAAGGCCTATGCGGCGGGCGAGGATGTCGATTTCTCCGCCGTACCGGTCGATCTCGACGGCGTCGACGATTTCCGCCTCGCCATTTACGACGCGGCGCGAAAACTCTCCTTCGGCGAAACCACCACCTATGGTGAGCTGGCCAAGACCGCCGGCCATGCCGGGCTCGCCCGCGAAACCGGGGCCGCCCTTGGAGCCAATCCGGTGCCGCTGGTCATCCCTTGCCATCGCATCCTTGCCGCCGGCGGCAAGATCGGCGGCTTCTCGGCGCCGGGCGGCTCGGTCACCAAGGAGAAGATGCTGGCCATGGAAGGCGTGCGCGTCGGCCCGCCGCCGCCGGCGCAGGTATCGTTCGGGTTTTGAGCGGCGGCCGGCGCTGGCAGAAGGCCTGGATCAGTACATCGGTCGCTTATTGACCGGGTTGGCGGGCACCGGCTGCATCACGTCCCAATGCTCGGCGATCTTGCCGTTTTCAACGCGAAAAATGTCCACGATGACGGTCTCCGGCATGTTACCTGCCCTCGGTTGAACGACCTGGGTCATGACGAGGTCGCCTTCGGCGATCACCCGCTTGAAGTCGACTTTTTGTTTTGGCCAATTGGCGACACCCATGCTTTCGAGAAGCTTTTTGACCGAGTCTCGGCCATCCGTCATCGTCGGGTTATGCTGAATGTAAGCCTCGGCCCAATAGCGGTCCAGCGCGGTAAGGTCATGGTCGCCGAACAGCGCCTGATAGGCTTTCAGGACAAGCGTCCTGTTTTTTTGAGTCAATTCATGCTGTTGCAGCACCTGCTTGACCGGCTTGGTGTTTTCCGCATGCGCCGCGGCGGTGAGCGCCGCGACCGCGAAAGCGGCCGCCGCGAAGGATTTAAGTTGCAGCACGGATGTCTCCCTCGGTTGCTTCGGTGTCAGGTCAATGCGCGCGCAACGAGCACCGTATCGACATACTGCCGCATGCGGATGATCTTGCCGTCCCGCAGTTCGTAGAGATGAGCGAAGGGGGCCGTCATGGATTTTCCCGTCGCCTTATATGTACCGGAATACACGCCGAAGGCCGCCACCCGGTCGCTATCGGCAATGAAGCTGTGCACGTCGGCGTGGTATCCGATCCACTCCGAGCCGAGCCGCTTGAAGACCCCCTGCATCAGGGCCTCGATGCCGACATAGGTGCCGGCATAGGGGAATCCTTCCGCCTCGGTCCATTCGATGTCGGCGGAAAGAACGGCCAGCAGATTGCGGCCGTTCTCCTCGGAAGTTCCCTCGTAGGTTCTACGGATCAAATCGAGGTTCGTCGCCATGTCAGCCCCACTTCATCTCGCCCTTGGCGACCTTGGATCCGACATCGAGGGCGACGCCCATACCGAGGCCGGGGAAGCGGGTCTCCATGGCGGCCTTCAACGCGGCGCTGTCTGCCGCCTTGTCCAGTTCTTCCTCGAAGGTGAGGAGATAGGACTTGGTGAACTCCACCGCCGAAGGACCGATCGCGGCATCGGGGGCCATGTGGCCGGGCACCACGACAGCGGGCTTGCGGGCGGCAATCGCGTCCAGCGTCTTGATCCAGGCGGCGCGGCTTTCCCTGGTCTGCGTGTCGGCGGTCCAGACGTGAACGCCCGAGAAGATCATCACCCCGCCGAAAACGGCATTGAGCGACGGCACGAACAGATAGCGGCGGTTGGCCAATCCTTCTTCCGCATTGACGATCTCTACAGTCTCGCCATCGACCGTCAGCGTTGCGCCGTCGAATGCCTCGGGGAGGACGATGTCGGAAAGCGCCTGCGGGCCATTTTCCTTCAGTTGCGGACCCCAGACGGCGAGCTTCTTCTCCACATTGCCCTTGATGGCTTCCAGCGTGGCGGAGGCAGCGATGACTTTTGCCTCCGGGAAGGCGTCCCGCACCGGCTTCAGGCCGAAGTAGTAATCGGGATCAGACTGAGTGACATAGATGGTGGTCAGCTTCTTGCCGGTGGCCTTGATGGCATCGGCGAGCGCCTTGCCGTCCGGATAGGTGAAGCCGCCGTCGATCAACAGGGCTTCGCTCGGCCCCGACAGCAGCACCGGCGCACGGAAGAAACCGTTTGGACCCGCCGGGAAGTGTTTCCAGCCAAGCTTGGCGCCGGCGGCCTGGCCGCTGTCGATGGGCGCGAAAACGGCGGTTGCGCCGAGGACCAATGAGGTCTTCATGATCTGTCTCCTCGTGAACATGGAATATCTCCGTTGAATGAAAGGGGATCGGGTGCGGCTACGGGCCCGCAGGGCGGACGGTAGACGGCACGGTAAGCCCTCTGGATTAATCAATAAATTGGCCGTAATAATACAAACTGTATGTTGAAAGCTTACAATGAGCCTTCGTGGTGGAATCGATAAACCTCAATCGCCTCGCCTATTTTGCCACCGTGGTCGACGCAGGTTCCTTTACCCGCGCGGCCGAGCGGCTTGGCATCACGAAAACAGTCGTCAGCCAACAAGTCGCTCGCCTCGAGGCTGAGCTGCGGACCACGCTTCTCGTGCGCACGACGCGAAGGGTCGAGCCGACGGAAGCAGGCCGTCTTCTGCATGCACGCTGCGTTCTGATCCTGCGGGATGTCGAAGAAGCGGTCGCCGAGGTTGGCGAGGCCAACGCCGAGGTGGCCGGTGTGCTGCGTGTTTCCGCGTCCAATGACTATGGCGCGATCGTGCTGGCCCCGATCGCCGCCCGCTTTCGCCAGAGATTTCCGGCCTGCGGCGTCGAACTGGTCATTTCCGATGCCATAATTGACTTGATCGGCAACAAGATCGACCTGTCCATCCGGGTTGGCTGGCTGGATGACTCCAGCCAGCAGGCGCGACGCATCGGCACCTTCCGGCAAATCCTGGTCGCGTCGCGGGATTTCGCGGCCGGGATCAGGGTGGACAAGCCGGAAGATCTTTCTTCCTTGCCGCTCGTTGCCAATGCCGTGCTTCGCAAGCCGTTCACCTGGAACTTCACCCGAGGCGATTCCGAGCCGCGCACCATCACCCTGCGCGAGGCGTTCTCCATCAACTCGACGCCCGCCGTACTGGAAGCGACGCTCGCCGGCGGCGGACTGGCAGTTCTGCCGGACTATCTGGTCGTCGACTATCTATCGCAGGGGCGCCTCGTCCACGTGCTCCCCGACTGGGCGCTGCCCTCCGGCGGCATTCACGTGGTCTATCCGGCGGCGCGCTTTCGCCCGCAAAAGGTGACGCAATTCGTATCCATGCTCACGGAGCATATCCGGGATTGAGAGCAATGGCTGCCGGTCGACAAGCGCTAGTTGTTATGGAAGAACCGCCGGCGGAAATGCCGGTCGTTGTCCGACCGCTTGCAGTTGTAGACCGGGCAGGACTTTGTGTCGGCGCTCGGCACGTAGGCTCGTGTCCTCACCTCGCCCATGCTGCAGAATCGCTGGCTCTGCACATAGCGGTCGTAGAGCGACAGTCCCGGCACCCGCTTCGACTGGTAGCGCAGGATGACCGCCCCCTGCCGGGCGATCGTCGCCTGAACGTTGCCGCAACTCATACGCGTCGGGTCGTAGCGCGAGATCGCCTGAGCCTGAGCGGCGACAAGCGTCAGGCAGGCGGCAAGCAGAATGGTTTTCATGGTCCTCTCCCTGATCCGCCGCCCAGGGACGTCGCGATCCGTCGTGACGCTCTCACGCGATTAGGGCGGCCATTGGGCAGCGCCCTGATCACGGCTTTCTCACACAGTCTTGTTTTTTGTGCGAAAGCAGCCTATATGCCTTCCATTGATATTTCGGCCGATCGATCCGGGCCTCGCGATAATCGCGTTTGCTGACGTCTATCTCCAAAATCTCGATGCACACCGGCTGGACCTCGGTCCGGTCAATCTAAAGCAAATGTGAAGGACTATCTAAATGGCAACTGGAACGGTCAAGTGGTTCAACGCCACCAAGGGCTTCGGCTTCATTCAGCCTGACGCGGGCGGCGCGGACGTATTCGTCCACATCTCCGCTGTCGAGCGTGCTGGACTGTCGACCCTGGTCGAAGGCCAGAAGATCAACTTCGAGATCGAGCAGGACCGCCGCACTGGCAAGTCGTCCGCTGGATCTCTGAGCAAGGCAGCCTGATTTTGCGATAGCGCGCGCCGGGCGAGAGTTCGGGGCGCGCGGCAAGTCACGGATGTACTGACAGTCGCGCGAGAAGCGCGCTGGAGCGGAAAGACCCGACAAGCTGGATCAGCAGATAGCTGCCAGCCCGGACCGGACGCTCCCGATCAGGCTACCAAGCATGGGAAGGCGGGATTTATCCCGCCTTTTTTGCTGTCTGGGTTAGGTGGCGCAGCCCGCACTATGGTTCCAACTTGTGGTACTTTTAGCCCAGTAGTGGTACCATTCGGCCATGACCAAACTTGAGCAGATCGAAAAATCCGTCGCCGAACTGAGCCCCGAGGAACTGAAGGCGTTTGCCGCCTGGTTCGAGGCGCTCCAGGCGGATATGTGGGACCGGCAGATGGAAGCCGACGCGAAGGCGGGCCGTTTGGACAGGCTTGCCGAACAGGCGCTGGCTGACCATCGCGCTGGTCGGACGCGGCCTCTGTGAACCACGTCGCCTCTCCATCGTTCTGGGAGGCTTATGAAAAACTGCCATCGTCAATCAGAGCAAAGGCGGACAGGCGTTTTGCCCGACTGCGTTCGATCCTTTTCATCCCTCACTGCATTTCAAACAGGTCGGTCGCTATTGGTCGGCGCGAGTTGACGAAAACTATCGGGCTGTTGCCATACGCAACAATGAAGATGTGATCTGGTTCTGGGTCGGCACCCACGCCGACTACGACCATTTGTTGAAATAGCCCCTCCTTCAGGAGGAGAAGGCTACCCCACCCACTCGATCGGCACATGCCCCGGATCCGCTTCCACGCGGCCAAGCCATGCCGACACCGCCGGATAGGCGTCGAGCTGGAAACCGCCCTGCTCCGCCGTATGCGTATAGGCATAGAGCGCGATGTCGGCGACGCTGAGCGCGCTGCCAGCGAAGAAGGCATTGTTTTCCAGATGCCTGTTCATCACGCCGAGCGCCTTGTTGCCGCGCTCCAGCGTCACCGCCAGCCGCTCCGGGGTCGCATCCCCAGCACGTTCGGGAAAGGTCAGCAGCGCCTTGCGCACGGCTATGTAGGGCTCGTGGCTGTATTGTTCGAAGAACAGCCATTGATACGCGAGCCCACGCTCATACCTGTCCGCCGGCAGGAAGCGTGTGCCTTCGGCGAGATAGAGCAGGATGGCGTTGGATTCGGCCAGCCGCCGGCCATCGTCGAACTCGAGCAGCGGCACCATGGCGTTCGGGTTCTTGGCGACAAAGTCGGCTTTGCGTGTGTCGCCTGTGTGCGAACTCACCTCGACGTTGGTGAAGGCTAGGCCAAGCTTCGCCATCAGCAGGCGCGGCTTGTAGCAATTGCCGCTGTCTATCATGCCGTAAAGTATCATGGCTGTTCCCCCGAGCACTGTCTCCGCGCGATTATCGCAGCGGCGGCGGACTCAACCAATGATTTGTTTTGTCGCGACGATCAGCGCCGCTGATGTGTGAATAGTGGCGCCCCTAGCCGAACAGCGGGACGACATTGCCGCCGGTACCCAGCAGCGTGTCGATGTTCAGTGGCTCTTCCTCGAAAACGGTCCCCGCCAAGGCTGGGCGGGCGAGGAGAAAACCCTGCAGCAGGTCGACGCCGCCTTCGAGCGCGGCGCGCAGATGGGTGGGCTGCTCGATGCCTTCGACCAGCACCTTGGCGCCGCGGTCATGCAAGCTGGAAACCAGCGGGCGGAAGAACCGTTCGGCGGCAGCGTGGCGACAGAACTCCGCGAACCAGGTGCCGTCGATCTTGACGATGTCGGGCTTGAGCAGGCTCACCCGCTCCTCGGTCGAGTGCCCGGTGCCGAAATCGTCGATGGCGATGCGGATGCCGTCGCGCCGCATTTCGCGCACCAGCCGCGCGAGAAGCGCGTCGTCCGCCGCCTGTTCGGTGATTTCGCAGACCAGCATGGCCGGCGCCAGGCCGAACTCGCCGAGATGCCTGGTCATCAGGCGAATCTCGGCCAGTGCCCGCCCGGCATGGTCGTTGATCAACGGATTGTAGTTGAAGAACAGGTCGAGCCCGTCGACGCCGATATTGCGAAAATTCCTGAGATGCAGCGCCCGGCACATGGTTTCCACAAACAGCCGGTCCGAGACGGCAACGCTTTCGAAGAATATCTTTGGCGCGCCGGGGCGGCCCGCACGGTGCGGCTCGATCAGGGCTTCGGCCGCGACCGCGTGAAGGAACCGGCCGCGCGGCGCGAAAATCGGCTGATAGGCGCTGCGCAGCCGGAACTCGCCATACATGCCGTATTCGATGCCGACTTCGTCGACCCGGATCGCATCGCCGACATTGCGCCGCCGATCACCTCTCATGTCGCCACGCGACGCCCAAAGGCCTTGACCGGCCGCGCCGAAGGCGTTGCCACGGCAGCAGCCGACGTGTCGACGGCAGCAGCGACAGGCGCCTGCCCGGCCTTGTCGAAGACGCCAAAGCTGGTCGGCGCCAATTCGGGCCGCGCCAGCACGAAACCCTGCACCATCGACGCACCCGATTTCTCGGCGAGCTCCAGTTGCCAGCCCTCCTCGATGCCTTCGAACACCGTATGGATGCCTTGCTCCTCGAAGTTCTTCACCATGGTGGTCAGCAACGCGAAGCCGGCGCCGGACTCCATCAGCTGCGTGATCCAGTAGGCATCGAACTTGACGATATCCGGCTTCAACTCCTTGACCCGGTTGATGTCGGAATCGTCGGCGCCATAGTCGTCGACGGCGATGCGGAAACCGTTGGCTCTCAATGCCGCGACGAAGCCGTGCAAGGCTTCCTGCGACGCCGACCGCTGCTCGGTCACCTCGCAGACGACGCGACGCGGGTCGATGCCGGCCTCGTGCAGCACGAGCCGCATTTCGCGCAAGGCAGCGTCGGCAACAGTGCGTTCGGTGAACACCGACGGGTCGAAATTAACAAAGATCGACGCTTCCTGCGGCAGGCAGGCACCGGCGTTGAGAAGATGCAGCGTCCTGGTCAGCGCCTCGATATGCAGCCGGTCGGCGGCCGGACAGGTCGAGAAGAAATTCATCGGCGATTGTGGCTCGCCGTCGCGGAACGGTCGGATCAGCCCTTCGAACGCGACCACCGACAGCTTGCCTTCCTTGAAGGCGAAGATCGGCTGGAAAGCGCTTTGCAACGTGTAGATGCCCCAGACACCGGTGGAGGTGCCGTCGTCCTGACGGATGATGTGGGCAAGCCCGACGCTGCGCGACACGGTTCCTCGCTCCGCAATTGGTCTGCGATCCTGCCACTCAAGCCTCTACCGCTCGTTAATGAATTTATTGTTGCCGACCCCGGGTCCGATCACAGCTCCTTGAGACCTGGATCAGCCGACAATGCTTGCGTTGCGCGAAATCATGCGACATGAGAAGCGCCGCGGTCGCTCCTGGCCGCGCCGATCTTCCATGGAGACGTCAAGCTCATGGCCTTTCTTGCCGACACCCTTTCGCGCGTGAAGCCTTCCGCCACCATCGCGGTCACGCAGAAAGCGCGCGAGCTGAAAAATGCCGGCCGTGACATTATCGGCCTCGGCGCCGGCGAACCGGATTTCGACACGCCCGACAACATCAAGAATGCGGCAATCGAGGCGATCCGCCGCGGCGAAACCAAGTATCCGCCGGTTTCGGGCATCGTGCCGCTGCGCGAGGCGATCGCAAAAAAGTTTAAGCGCGAGAACAATCTCGACTACAAGCCCGAGCAGACCATCGTCGGTACGGGCGGCAAGCAGATCCTGTTCAACGCCTTCATGGCGACGCTGAACCCCGGCGACGAGGTCATCATTCCTCGCCCCTACTGGGTCAGCTACCCCGAGATGGTGGCGATCTGCGGCGGCACCTCCTTGTTTGCCGACACCTCGATCGACAACGGCTTCAAACTGACCGCTTCCGTGCTGGAAAAGGCGATCACGCCGAAGACCAAATGGCTGCTGATGAACTCGCCGTCGAACCCGTCGGGTGCCGCCTATACCGAGGCCGAACTGCGCGCTCTGGCCGACGTGCTGTTGAAGCATCCGCATGTCTGGACGCTGACCGACGACATGTACGAGCACCTGACCTATGGCGATTTCGTCTTCAAGACCATCGCCGAGGTCGAGCCTAAGCTCTACGAGCGCACGCTGACCATGAACGGCGTGTCGAAAGCCTATGCAATGACCGGCTGGCGCATCGGTTATGCGGCGGGCCCGGTCCAACTGATCAAGGCGATGGACATGATCCAGGGTCAGCAGACATCGGGCGCCTGCACCATCGCGCAATGGGCATCCGTCGAGGCGCTGAATGGCCCGCAGGATTTCATCGCCAAAAACAAGGCGATCTTTCAAGGCCGTCGCGACCTCGTCGTCTCGATGCTCAACCAGGCGCGCGGCATCACCTGTCCGTCGCCGGAAGGGGCCTTCTATGTCTATCCCTCCTGCGCCCAGTTGATCGGCAAGAAGACCAAGGCCGGCAAGCCGATCGACACCGACGAAACCTTCTGCTCGGAATTGCTCGAAGCCGAGGGCGTCGCGGTGGTGTTCGGCTCGGCCTTCGGCCTCGGCCCCAACTTCCGCATCTCCTACGCCACCTCGGAGACGCTTCTGGAGGAAGCCTGCACGCGCATCCAGCGCTTTACGGCTTCGCTGACCTGAGCGGCGCACTTTGAACGCAGAACCCGGCTTCACTGCCGGGTTTTCAATGGGCCGTCAGCCTCACGCCTCGTGCTTGGTCTCTTTGGCCGAGCGCGCCTCGGCCGGCGCCAGCACGGCAACCAGCAGTGCGGCGGTGAGGAACGCGCCGATCGCCGCCGTCAGCATGGCGGCATGGAAGCCGCCAGCATAGGCGGCAGCATAGAGTTCATGCACGCCGCTTTCGCCCATCGCCGCATCGGTTGCGAAATCATGCCGCGAAATTGCAGCACGAGCGACCGCTTCCGCGTTGGCGACACCGGCATCGCCGAGATACCCGGTCAAAAGGTTGGTTGCCCGCATGCTCATCAAGGCGCCGAGCAAGGCGATGCCGATGGCAAGACCGCTCTGGCGGGTGGCATTGATGACCGCCGACACCATGCCCGAGCGTTCGCGCGGCGCATAGGACATGGCGGCAGCGCTGCCGGTCGGGATTGCAAGCGCATTGCCGAGGCCGCCGATGGCGAACAGAAGGCACAGCATCGCGTAGGACGTCGAAGGACCGGCCCAGCACATGCCGAGCATGGACAGGCCGATAGCAACATAGCCGATGCTCATCAGCGCGGAGTGACCATAGCGCGCGCTCAGCCTGCCGATCCACGGCGACACCACGATCTGGACGATGAAGGCCGGCGCCATGCGCAGGCCGGTCTGCGTCGGCGACCAGCCCTGCACCTGCTGCAGGAACATCGAGAAGAAGAAGACGCTGGAATAGGAGGTGAAGCCGAGCGCGAACGAAGCGACATTGGCGACGGCAAAGCGGACGTCACGGAACAGGCCAAGCGGCAGCATCGGCCGTGCCGTGCGCGCCTCGAAGCCGAGGAAAGCACCCAGGCCGACGACACCTGCGATGAGCGCCGTGACCGTCCTTGGCTCGCCCCAACCATTCTCGCCGGCCGAGATCAGGCCAAAGGTCAGCGCCCCCAGCCACAGGATGCTGAGAGCCAGGCCGACGAGATCGAGATGGGCATGTTCGGGATGCGCCGTCTCGTTGATCGAAGCAGCACCGAGCGCGATCGTGATCAGACCAAGCGGCAGGTTGATAAGGAAGATGCTTTGCCAGCCGACGGTCTCGACCAGGATGCCACCGAGGACGGGACCAACGAGCAGAGAGGTGGCGGCGAACGACGCCCAGCCGCCAATGACGCCGGCGCGCTGGCGCGCATCGGGAAAGGCTTGCGTCAGGATCGACAGCGCGCCTGGAATGAGCAGCGAGCCGGCGATGCCCTGTACGACCCGGCCGGCCAGCAGCACCGGCAAATTGGGCGCGACGGCGCAGATCAGCGAGCCGGCCACGAAGATGCCGACGCCGGCCAGCCATGAGCGCTTGCGGCCATAGCGGTCGCCGATCAGGCCGGACGACAGCATGAAGGCCGACAGGCACAGCGTGTAGGCGTCGACCACCCATTGCAGGCCGCCGAAATCGGTTTGCAACGCCTGCTGGATGGTCGGCAGCGCGACATTGACGATGCTGACGTCGAGCAGAGCCACGAACGAACCAAGATAGACAGCGGCGACCAGGGGCAAACGGTGCTTTGACATGGCTATGTCCGGACGTGAGTTTCGCAAATTACTGGCCGACGGTCAGTTGAACGGGCGGCATGGCGCTGTCGATCCGGCGACTGAGTATGGCCTGCGCCATGGTACGGGACTCGCCGCGAGTCGCCCTCTTCTGAAAATGTTGCGGCTGGAATAGAAGCCGGGTTCCTGCGGACTGAGCATTCAGCCGTCATATTGTTCCGATGTCACCGCTTCCAGCCAGTCGGCATGGACATCGTCGAGCGCCTCCTGCATGGCGATATGCGTCATCGCCGATTTCGGCGCCGCGCCATGCCAGTGTTTTTCGCCAGGCGCGAACGAGATGACGTCGCCCGCCCTGATCTGCTGGATCGGGCCGCCCCACGTCTGGGCAAGCCCGGCGCCCACCGTCACGTAGAGCGTCTGGCCAAGCGGATGCGTATGCCAGTGGGTGCGCGCGCCCGGCTCGAAGCTGACCAGCGTGGCTCGCAGCCGCGCCGGCGCCTCTTTCTCGATGATCGGCGTCTGCAGCACCCGGCCGGTGAAGTATTTTTCCGGCGCGATGACGGTCGGCACGCTGCCGCAGGCAATGATCTTCATGGGTCGATGGTCCTTCAAAACAGCGGGCGACGGGTCGCCAGCTTCAGTTTCCGCCGATATCGGCCGACGTGCAACAGCTTCCGGCTGCCAGCCCCCTATATGGCCAGCACGGGTCCACGGCCGAGCAAAGGATTTCTATTTTCCTTGCCCTGCCGGCAAACAAGTGGGACGATGGCTTTGGGCAGGTGGACTTGAAAAGAACCCCGCCCGCGACGGTCGAACAGGCCGGCCGCCGCTCAGGACCGATTGACCACGCCTGAACCATGCATGCCAGTCGGTCCTACGGGAAACGCCTGAGTGGAGGTCAGTCATGGGTACTCGCGCCGGAGGACGACGCACGGGACCGAAATGCATTGCCATAGTCGGTCCCTTCGCAAGCGGTAAGACGACACTTCTCGAAGCCATATTGGCCCGTACGGGCTCAATTCCCCGACAAAATCCCGTTTCATCAGGCAACACCGTTTCAGATCATTCGCCCGAGGCGCGCGCCCACGCCATGAGCGTCGAGGCGACGATCGCCACCACCGAATTCATGGGCGAGCAGATCACCTTCGTCGACTGTCCCGGCTCCATCGAATTCTCTTTCGAAGCCGAACCGGTGCTGGCCGCCTGCGACCTCGCGGTGGTCGTGGCCGAGGCCGATGAAAAGAAGATCCCTGCCCTGCAACTGATCATGCGCAAGCTCGACGATCTCGGCGTGCCGCGCATCCTGTTTCTCAACAAGGTCGACAAGGCAATCACCGGCGTGCGCGACACGCTGAAGATGCTGCAGCCGGCCAGTGCCGTGCCATTGCTGCTGCGCCAGATTCCGCTGCGCAAGGACGGCGTCGTCATTGGTTCGATCGACCTGGCGCTGGAGCGCGCCTACATCTATCGCGAATATGCCGAAAGCGAGGTGGCGCAGATTCCCGGCGACGAGAAGGCGCGCGAGCTCGAAGCGCGTTTCTCGATGCTGGAGACGCTGGCCGACCATGATGACCAGTTGATGGAACAGCTGCTCGAGGAGATCGAACCGCCCAAGGACGCGATCTTCGACGATCTCGCCGCCGACCTGCGCGACGGCGCGGTGACCCCGGTGCTGATCGGCACCGCCGAGAAAGGCAACGGCGTGCTGCGTCTCCTGAAGGCGATCCGCCACGACGCGCCTGACATCGAGGCGACCCGCAAGCGGCTCGGTGCACCCGACGGCGCGGCTACCCTGGTCCAGGTGATGAAGACCATCCACACCTCGCATGGCGGCAAGCTGTCGGTGTCGCGCATCCTCTCCGGCCAGGTCGTCGACGGTTCCGAACTCTGGCTGCCCGGCGGCGACACGGCCAAGGTTTCCGGCATCTACCGGATGCTCGGCAAGGACCATTCCAAGCTCTCCATCGCCAAGGCCGGCGATACGGTCGCGCTGGGCAAGCTGGACGAGGTCAAGACCGGCCAGACGCTGAGTTCGGCCAAGGGCGGCATCAAGCCGCTCGTCCAGTTCGAGCCGCCGCAGCCGGTCTTCGCCTTCGCGCTCCGTCCCAAGGAGCGCAAGGACGAAGTGAAAATGTCGGCTGCCATCCAGCGGCTGGCCGAGGAGGACCCCTCGCTCAGCCTGCGCCACAACCAGGACTCGGCTGAAACCGTGCTGTCGGGCCATGGCGAGATGCATCTGCGCGTGGTGCGCGAGCGGCTGGAAGGCAAGAACCAGATACCGGTCGAAGGCCATCCGCCGGCGGTGCCCTATCGCGAGA
>NZ_RZPL01000001.1:0-13949 GCF_004022805.1 Mesorhizobium sp. M7A.F.Ca.CA.002.04.1.1
GCTCGTGGGGCTGGTCCTGTGCAGCAATGCGTCGATGGTTTACTTCGCTTTGGATTCGATCCGTGTGGCAGTCGTCACGACGCTGGCCTGTTCGCTGCTGCTTCAGGCCTGCTATTTCGGCTGCGTGCTCTTTTTCGCGGACGTCGATGATCTGTAGAACTGTTCATTCGCTCCGCAGAGGGCCGGCGAATCCAATCTCTTCCTAAGCCCGTTGGCCGTAATCGAAAGACACGGGGCCGGCGAGTTCGTGCTCAGCTGCCACTGTGCTAGCAAGGGAACGGAATCCAATCCCGGAGCAGATGGCCAGAGTTGAGCGAAGACTGCGGTCGGAGCTCCTGCGCTTCCGGGTCTCCAAGGGGACGACTTTGCGAACCGAAGGGACTTTGAACCGTTGACGTGGCCAGCGTGCGGTAGGTTGGGCCAGCGACAGGGATCCCGGCCGGCCGGGAAGCACCGCCCTCTCAATGTGCGTTGACTTCGCTTCCTTTGGCGAAATGTGGGTAACGGCGAGGGCCGCACTCTTCCCGGGCCGTCGACATTCCCGCCCTTTTGGTGCGTGCGCCGTTAGGCGCGACAATTCGGTGCCCGCGTGTAACTGCGCGCATTCGCCGAAGCTTAGACGTGGTGCATTCCCGCTCGCCCGTTTGGCGGACAGTTCCGGCCGTGCTGGTTTTGCCGCCTAACGCCCGCCGCTCGTCACTGCCACACCCCTCTCCGGCAACGGCTCGGCGCATCGCGCAAGCCGGTTTAGCGATCAGGCCAGGCCCTTCGCGAGTTCCAACGCCTGCCGTTCGAAGAGGCGGCGGTAAATGCCACCATCGAGATTGATCAGGGCGGCATGATCGCCGTCCTCCATGATGCGGCCACGGTCGAAGACGAGCAGCCGATCGAGCGAGCGGACCGTCGACAGCCGGTGTGCGATGACGAGTGTGGTTCGGCCCACCATCAACCGATCCACCGCTTGTTGAATGAGCACCTCGGATTCCGAATCGAGGCTCGATGTGGCCTCGTCCAGAATAAGGATCGGCGCGTTCGCGAGGAAGGCGCGCGCGATCGCCACGCGCTGGCGCTCGCCGCCGGAGAGCTTCAAACCCCTTTCGCCGACCAATGTCCCATAGCCCTTCGGCAGGGGCGCGATGAATTCGTGGGCACTTGCCAGTCGTGCCGCTTGCTCGATCTCGGCCTGGCTCGCGCCAGGCCGGCCATAGGCGATGTTCTCGGCAAGCGACCTGTGAAACAGGATCGGCTCCTGCTGCACGATCGCGATCTGCGAACGAAGGGACTCTTGGGTCACCTCCGAGACGTCCTGACCGTCTATCAGGATCCGGCCGCCGCTCAGGTCGTAGAGTCTCTGGATCAGCTTCACGAATGTTGTCTTGCCGGAACCGGAGGGTCCAACCAACCCAACCCTTTCGCCAGCTTCAATCGACAGCGAACATTCGCTATAGAGCGGCAGGGGATGGTTGGCGTAGCGGAAGTGGACGTTCTCGAAATCGATACGGCCGTTCGTGATCCGGATCGGCTTGGCCTCTGGACGATCGGCAACATCCACCTGCTGATTGTGGATGGCCACCAGTTCTTCCATATCATTAACCGAGTGCTGCACGTTGCGGACATGCATGCCGGCATCACGCAGATAGCCCTGCAGGACGATGAAGGACGTGAGAACATATGCTATCTCGCCCGGCGTTGCCTGTCCATGCGACCACAGAAGCAGGGCATATCCGACCACCGCCACCCTGAGCGCAACCAAAGTTACGCCTTGGGTTGAGCCGATGATCGTTCCGCGCACCCAGCTCCGGCGCGCGCGGTGCCGCCATTTCGTCATGATATTTGCAAGCCGCTCGTCTTCGCGAACCTCTGCGCCGAAGCCCTTGACCACAGCGTTGCAACTGACCGCGTCCGCAAGCGCGCCGCTGAGCCTTGTGTCCCATCGGTTGGCAAGGCTCGCCGCTGGCGCGACATAGCCGAGCGACAGCGAAATCGAAAACGCAAGGTAGACGAGAGAGCCGCAAGCAAAGATCACGCCCATGACCGGCCAGTGCCAGCCGAGCAGCACCGTCGAGCCGATCAAGATGACAAACGACGGGAGCAGCGTGACGAGTATCGTGCTGTTGAGGAGGTCGAGCGCCCACATGCCGCGCGTTATCTTGCGCACTGTCGAGCCGGCGAAGCTGTTTGCATGCCAGTCTGTCGAAAAGCGCTGCACATGATGGAACGCTTCGGTCGCGACGTCGGAAATCATTTTCAACACCAGGTCGCTCAGGCCAATGAAGGCGACGTGGCGCATGGCAATGCCACCGAGTGCCAATGCAATCGGTACAGAGAATGCTGCAACAGCTGAATCCGAAGCTGGTGCTGCCGCATTAGCAGCACGAGAAACAGCGTCGATGAGTCGGCCAGAATAGAGCGGCATCAACACGTCAGCCAGCGTGGAGGCGAGCATCGCGGTCATGATGATCGCGAGCCGGGCCGGCTGCCTGTTCCAGAGGCGAACAGTGAAGGCGAAAACGTCGCGACAAGTGGCGCCGCGCCCATGGACGGGGAAACGTCTCATAGTTTCCAAGCGGGCGCATCAACACGCTCGGTCCCAAAGACGATAAAAGACAAAACTGGAATTTCGACCTCCCCCATAACAGCATCAATTTTGGCGGGCAGCTCTTGCCGCCTCACGACGGTGAGTTCAAAAGTCGTGCCAACTGAGCGGGAACATCCGAAGGACAAATTCAGCAGGTTACCGAGCCTGGAGAAAGTCAGCCGCCATCCAGTCGATACGATTGCTACGGCTGCTCAACTCGGGAGATTGGAAAAGAAGGTCGATGTATCGATTGAATTTTGAGCTTGTTCTTGCCTCGATCAAATAAGTACAGTTGCAATGCAGCTTTCTCAGGCCCGGCACTTAGGTGCTGATTTCAAAAGCGCGCCGCGAATACTTTCCTGCCCATATTCCGTCAATCGAATGCTCGACTGTCGGATTGTGCGCTCCCCGACACAGTGCTGTCGGTTCGCCTCCTGGGTACCTCCCCCGTCGATTGACGACCTGAAGGAGAAGCTTCGCTCGCAAGCTGGCACGACTCTTGAGGGTACTCCAGGTGGCGGAAGGAACTCCGGCTCGAGTCCCGTTGACTTCGGATGTTGCGAGGCTGGGTTGGAGCAAACTGTGCACCAATGAGAACGCAATGAAGGAGACATCATGGAACTCCGGCGGATTGCGGTGGAGTTAGACCTATTCCTCAAGATGACTGATGATGTCGCTCAATCCGAACAGTTGTTCGAACTGTTGTCTGCGTTTGCGCTGAATTTCGATTGCCCGTGGATTGCCTATGGGCCGCTCGCATCAGAGAGGGCTTTCAAGCCGAACCGGGAGGGTTCTGTGGTGATGTGGAATTATCCTGCTGAATGGCAGGAGCGCTACTCGAGAATGGGCTATGCCAAAATAGACCCCCTCATCAAGAAAGGTCGAAAGGAGGCGGGACCCTTTCGATGGAGCGAGGTGTATACTGATGAAAACATAACTGAAGATGGACGCCGCGTCTTGGACGAAGCAGCAACATTCGGCTTGAGGTCAGGCGTTACCGTCCCATTACATGGCCCTGGTGGCAGCTTTAGGTTTGTGAGTTTTGCTCAATCCTCGGACTGCGAATTGCAGAATAGAGCGATCACCTACCTGCAAATGGCCGCGCTGCGGTTTCATCGGATGGTTACGAAGTTCGACACTACGACTGCGTCGGAACGAGCTCATAACCTGTCTCCGAGAGAAATAGAGTGCATTGATTTGGTGTCACAAGGAAAATCATCTTGGGAAATAGGAACTATTTTAGGCAGATCACGAAATACGATAGATTTCCATTTAAAAAATGTAATGCGGAAGTTGGATGCGACCAGCAGAACGGTAGCTGTTGTAAAAGCTTTGAACCTTGGGATTATCCAACCGCCGTAGGTGCGCAGCTAGTTCTCCGCCCGTAGTAGCGCGCGTGATAGCCGAGACGCTCCGGCGTGCGCTCGCTCTTCGAAGCACCCAGCGCCTCGTCCATCTCGGCCTCGAGCACCTCCTGCATCACGGCGCGAATCACCTCGTGCAATCCATCCGGCTTCGAAAGCAAAATGTCGTTGACGCTGCTACGGCGGATTTATCTTCAGGCTTGGTCCTGGTGGCGATGCTGAGTTCGCTTCGCTGAGATTGGGCGGTCATGACAGGGTGGTGTTCAATGTCACCGATTCCTGGAAGAAATTACCATCCGTATTAAGCGACTGACGATGAGTGATGTGTGTCCAAAATCTGACAGCTGTCAGAAAACATTTCGGGTTCAATACAGCGGAGCGTCTTAGCCCTGTCGGGCTTTTCGAAGCCTATCTCGCAGTAACTGCGCGCCAGGCGCACTAGCTCGGCCTTTGCTGGTCGATGTGCGGCAATATAGTGTGAGGGCTGACCCGCATGAGAACACGGAACTCGCTCGATGAAGGATGATCGACGGCATCCAGAAAGCTTCTCTCCGGCGGGTTCGAGGGTGCTGCGCGCGCATCTCGGCGACGGGCCAGCGACCAACGGTTGAGGCTACATCTCCGGAGCGAGTGATGCCTCGAAAGATGCAATGCTGTCTCTGGTCCGACGCGCTGGAAGTTTGTGAAGGGTCGGCCCGGCAAATCGGTGAACCGGGCGGCTTAGGCTGCCAAAAAGGGTAGATGTCTGCGTTGCCTCGGTAGATCAGCAGGCGGTATCAGAAAGCCAAAGGCACACGCACACCATCGTGGCGCTTCGCAGGAAGTAGATGGGAGTAATCACCAGTGATTTTACCGGAACTTCGCTCAGCAAACACAGCCGGCAGGGTTTTGGAGATAACGACGACCACGGGATGCGTCGTAGGATGTTCATATTGTCCCCAGGACAAGTTCGCGGTCCGGCAAAGAAAAGTGTCTCATGCGAGTCATCTGGATCTTGAAGATTTCAAGCGGTGTCTGGCCCGCGTACCGACTTCCGTCGACATTGGTTTTGCGGGATACTCCGAACCTTGGCTCAATCCGGACTGTACCGAAATGGTGGAGCACGCCTTCGCCAAAGGCCATGGCATCAGGATTTTTACGACGCTGGTGGGAATGAACGGGCAGGACCTGCAGCGATTGCAAGCCTTGCGCTTGGGCGTATTCGTGGTCCATGTTTTCGATGACGGCACCTACATGAACAGCCGCCTGGTCGGAGACAAGTATCGCGATCTGGTTCGTCAACTCGTCGACGCGGACATCCCCTTGATCCGATTCGTGGCCTTGGGCGAGCCCCACCCAGATATAGCCGACATTATTCCTACCGAAGCCCTGATAAAAGCGCGGCCGGTGAGCAGTAGGGGTGGAAGCGTCGACCCTAAGATCGTTGCACCACGTCAGCCAGTGGTCGGAGCCCTAACCTGCGTGGACGCACGACAGTATCGGAATGTTCTTCTTCCAAACGGCGACGTTACCCTGTGCTCTATGGATTTTGAACGGCGTCACGTATTGGGCAACCTTCTATATGAGGGTTACTCCGCTCTGTTTGAAAAGCCAGTTTTTCGCGAAATCGTCGACCGCATGAATGGAGCAGATGGTTTTCTGCTTTGCAGGATGTGTGAATTCGCCGACCCAAACGACCGGACCTGAGTGCATGCCGGCCGAGAGGGCGTGCCTGGCAGTGCGGATGGCCCCACGACAGATGCACCTGCCCGCGACGCCATCGTGTTTTCACGTTACGCCAGTATGTTCCTGTAGGCGCGGCAGTGGGCCTCGAGCATTTCGGAGACGAGCTCATCGAAAGGTCTTCGCCTTCCAACCGAGCTTGTCGGCCTGCCTAGCTTGAGGTAACGCCGATCACAGGTCAACCATCGGTCGGATGGAAACAGTGTTAGTCGATCCCGATCAGAGCTTGATTGCTTACTCACGGCTCACCTCGTCAACGCCTTCACCCTCCCGGACGATCTCCTTTTCGACTCGCCTGAAGGCAGCAGCCCAGCTGCGGCCGGGGATGGTTGCCGTCGCGGTAGTGGACGTTCTCGAAACCGATGCGGCCCTTCGCCAGCGCGTCTCCCGGTTGCTTCCGCCTGGCCTACGAACGGGCTTTCCGTCAAGGGGGTCCACGGCGGCCCCGCCCTCTTGATCCGGCGGCTCGGGCCAGTCATCGCGCAAGAGATCGGAATCCGCATTCTTCTCAAAGAGAGCGTGGCTTTCGCTGTGTCATCGGTCATCAAATAGTTTCTTGAATCAGGTTGGTGTCCGCAGCCCGAGGTTGAACGGCGAATATTGATGACCGCCGCGAAGCCGCTCGCTCGCTACGGCGCTATTGAGGAGCGCGCTCGCGAGCGGCTTCGCTACCGCCGAGCGACACAACCTCTGGCGACGCGACCCTGCTGATCTCCTTGGACTCATTCATTTGTCCGGAGCGCTATGGGCAGCGAAGGGTGGGTACGTCAACTACCTGATGCCATAGTAGCGATGCTTTCGCGGAAGCTTTAGAAGCCATCCTGTTGCAGCACATTCGAAAGCATCCGAATGGAGGGCAACGCAACCCAACAATATTTGATGAGGATGCCGGCATCACCAGACCAAACCCAGACCAAACAAAGCTGCCTCCGGCATTCTGCTTCAACGTTAAGCGACGAACATCTGCCGCAAACCACTAGCCATTAAACAGCTCTCTTCTTTGAAAGACTATGTGCAGAGGACTTGATATGGACACCGACGCTTTCACGGCTCATGAATCTAACGTTCGTCGTTATTGCCGGGCGTTCCCCACCGTCTTTACGAAGGCCCTTGGGGCGACGATCTGGGACGAGACGGGTAAGCCCTTTATCGATTTCCTGGTGGGTTCCGGCGCACTCAACTACGGGCACAACAATCCGGATATTATGGCGCCAGCGATTGAATATCTCGTCGGTGAGAACATTCTTCTGTCGCTTGATATGCATACGGCGGCAAAGCGTGACTTCATTGAAGGGTTCGTCGATTGGATCCTGAAACCCAGAGGCCTTTCGTACAAGATTCAGTTTCCCGGGCCGACCGGCACGAACGCCAACGAAGCGGCGCTGGCGCTGGCGCGAAAATACACCGGCCGCTCGAGCGTCATGGCCTTTACGAATGCGTTCCACGGCATGTCGCTCGGCTCTCTAGCGGTGTCGGGCTCGGCCTCAACCAGGGAACTGGGAGGCGTCGCTCGCCACGATGTGATCCGTGTTCCCTATGACGGCTATCCGAGCCAAGCTTTCGATTCCGCCAGTTACATCGACAGCGTTTTGAGCGACCCGGGGAGCGGCATAGAAAAGCCTGCCGCAATCATTCTGGAGACCATCCAGGCCGAAGGCGGCATGAACGCCGCATCCGCAGCTTGGCTCACGGAAATTCAGCGCATTTGCCGTACGCACGGCATTGTTTTTATCGTCGACGATATTCAGGCGGGTGCGGGCCGAACTGGCGATTTCTTCTCATTCGAGTCCGCGAAAATCGAACCGGATATTGTGTGTCTTTCCAAGTCCCTAAGCGGTTCAGGTAGTCCGTTGTCCATCGTTCTGATTCGACCCGACTTGGACATATGGAAGCCCGGAGAACATAGCGGGACCTTCAGAGGCAACAATTTCGCCTTCGTGACGGCAGGAGCCATGTGCAAGATGTGGTCGGATAGGAAATTTACTGCAGGTGTCGAGCGGACAGCCGTCAGGCTGCAAACGCACCTCGATCGCCTGGTTGCGAAATTTCCAAGATACATCGAACAGAAGCGCGGCCGCGGTCTGATGGCCGGCCTGAAATGCCGTTCACCGGCAGTTGTCGGCCGCGTGCACGATGTCGCATTCGAAAATGGCCTTCTTATCGAATCCTCGGGGCCAAATCGCGACGTTATCAAAGTCCTCCCACCGATAACCATCACCGATGCCGAACTCGATCGTGGCATCACCATCCTTGAACACGCACTACAGGAGCAAGACAATGCCTAGTCAGATATCTCAAGTGCCAGCCATCTCGCCGGTTTCGATCAAAGAACGGACCGGGTCGATCAACACGGCGGAGATCATCTCGGTCCTGAAAGGTGAGCTCACCGCTCTGCACATCAAGCAAGCTTTCAGCACCGAAGTAGCCGAGGAGATCACTACGAACTTTATTGGAAGCTCTGGTCTCAGAGAGCGTAAAGATGGTGTGCCCGGACAATATGTCGGCGCATCTCACTACAGGAAGGATGCAGCCACCTATTTCGCAGACGCCGAAAACGCGCGGCCGTACGTCGATGCCCTTTTTAAGAATTTGGTTGACCCGGTTCGAGCAGTATTCAGGGCGTTGAAGCGAGAGCTTCACAACCAGGGAATCGAATTGCGGCTAGCCCGTTCCGAACACGGCCAGGCCAATGTTTGTCGCGGCCTCAGTTGGTCGGGCACAGGCACATTTTCCTTGGATCCCCACGACGACGTCGCTCAAGTCTTACGTGCTGGCGATGATTACGAGCTTTCTGCGGTGGCGCACAATACGGTCGCAGCGCTCAACCTCTATCCCAGCATGCCTGAGGAAGGCGGCAATCTGAAGCTCTGGAGCCACAAGCCGACGGTTGCGGACCGGATATCGCAAGGTGTGGAGACCACTGGATATCCCTATTCGGCAGCCTATCTGGAAGCCGTCCCTTGCCGCGAGTTCGAGCTCAAAACCGGGGATATCGCCCTAATCGATGGCGGCTTCGTTCACGGGGTTACCGGTCAATTAGGCGACGGAAAGCGTCGCCTAGTGCTGAATTGCTTTTTCGGATTTGCGCGGCCTGATCTTGTTCTCTGGTGGACGTGACGTTGGACCTCGCAGCGATCGACTGGCTTGGGCCGTGAGTTGGCGTGGCCAGGCGTGTGACTGCTCATGCTGCCGTCATACAAGCCGAACCTCGAACCGATTGAAATGGCCTTCGCCAGACAGTTTGGGCTGATGCCTTTGCAGGCTACAATTCAGGACTCGCCCTATGAAGAAGCAGTTTACTCCTACAAACGATGTAAGCCTCGCGATCTTTGATCGTCTTGAGTCTGAGGTGCGGAGCTACGTCCGTGCGTTCCCAGTTCTGTTCGATCGAGGCGTCGGCACTGCCCTCATAGCTACAGACGGTCGGGAATACATCGACTTCTTGGGAGGCGCGGGAGCCTTGAATTACGGGCACAACAACCCAGCCTTCACGCGGGCGTTGTTGGACTACATTGCGCGCGACGGAATTGTGCACGGGCTCGACCTTGCTACGACCGCCAAGAAGGCCTTCATCGAAGCTTTTGAGCAGTTTATTTTGAAGCCCCGCGGTCTGTCTTATAAATTGCAATTTACTGGCCCCACAGGTACGAACGCGGTCGAGGCGGCTCTGAAGCTAGCTCGCCAAGTGACCGGCAGGTCAAACATCGTTTCGTTTACGAACTCGTTTCACGGAGTCAGCGCTGGGGCGTTGGCGGCAACCGGAAACACGAAGTTCCGAGATGCTGTCGGCTTTCCCCTCGCGCACGTGACATCGTTGCCGTACGAGGGCTATCTCGGCGCTTCAGACACGATCGAGTATTTCGAGAAGCTTCTCGATGATCCTAGCAGTGGTCTCGGCAAACCCGCTGCGGTGATCCTAGAAGCAGTGCAGGGCGAAGGCGGTGTCAATGCTGCTACCGTTGAATGGCTGCAACGGCTGCGTGATCTGACCTCTCGGCACGAGATCCTGATGATCCTCGATGATATTCAGGCTGGTGTCGGTCGCACAGGGAAATTCTTCAGTTTCGAGGCGGCTGAGATCGTGCCGGACATCGTTACCCTGTCAAAGTCGTTGTCTGCAATTGGAACGCCTATGGCCCTTGTCCTCATGAAGCCTGAACTTGATGTCTGGACGCCGGGTGCGCACACCGGCACGTTCAGGGGCAACAACTATGCTTTCGTCACTGCTCGTGCGGCCCTTGAGACTTACTGGTCCGACTCCAAGTTTGAAGATGAGATTGCTCGCAAATCAGCCATCTTGGCTCAAGAACTCAAGTCGATCGCAGACGACTTCCCCAGCCTTGCTCTGAATGTCCGAGGCCGCGGCTTGATGTATGGACTCGTATCACCAAAGCACCACTCATTGCCGGGGCTCATTTCCCGGGAAGCTTTTCGTCGCGGCTTGGTGATCGAGATCGCTGGCTCGTATGGTGAGGTGCTCAAGTTCATGACAGCCCTTACCATAACCGAGGCTGAACTGCGCCGTGGTCTGTCGATCGTACGCGACAGCATTGGCGCGGTGCAGGACAGCATTTCAGCGGAGTAGGCATTCACTCAGTCCCCCCTACCCAGTCTGGGCTTATCAAGCAAAGGAAATTCCGCTTTAGACGTATGCGATTGTATGGAGACGGACAGCAAAAATGGACACTCGGAGAGCTCAAACAATGGACACCGACCGCTTGACGTGATCGAACGACAGTACGGCATGTGCAAATCAATACACACTTCTTGCTCGTTGCAAGATGAAGGACGACGTCCAGGGCCGGTGAAACCGGTATTCTAATATATTATATAAGTAAGATGGTAATATTGCTGGTTTATCACGAGCGAAGACGAACGGTACACAACACATTAGAAATTAACTTGTATAAGAGGTCCGGTATTTCTTATCCTTTCTGATGAAAAATAGAACGGATTTTGTGCGACGTCGAAGTTTGGCGAGACGAGTGTAAGGCGCGTTCGCGAACCTTACACCGTTACGTTCTGAAGGAGTTGAGATCGTGAGTGATATGACAGCCCGAGACGATGAGATAAGCCTAGCCGAACGCGTAACGCAGCATTTGAAACCGCATTTATGGGCAAAGGCCAACCGGCTCCTTATCCGTAAAGCAATCAGCGAATTTGCACACGAGTTGCTAATTGCTCCTCGACTCCAGCGAATGGAAGGCGACTGGGGGAAGTATGTGCTGGAAAGCGAGACCCCTGGGTTGGAGTATTGGTTCCAGGCTCGGCGCCTCCTGCTAGATCACTGGCAAGTGGACGCCGGCTCTCTGGAGAAAAGGATTGAGGGCAGGCCGGCCCCCCTGGATGCGCTTGATTTTGTTATTGAGTTCAGCCGCCATCTTGGCATAAAGGAAGAGATGATGCCGGTTTACCTGCAGGAGATCAGCAGCACGCTGTATGGCAGCGCGTACAAGCAGGCCAAAACAGAGATATCCGCCGCAGAACTGGCTTTTGCCGATTACCAGATCGTTGAGGCTGGCATGACGGAGGGCCACCCGACCTTTATCGCGAATAACGGTCGCATTGGCTTTGACGCGCTCGACTATAGTCGCTATGCGCCGGAGGTGGGCAGTTCGATAAGACTCATATGGCTGGCCGTCCATAAAGAAATGGCAACGTTTAAGTCCATTTCAACGCTCGACTACGACCTTCTCATGCACGAGGAACTCGGTCGACAGGCGCTGGAACAGTTCGACGCAGCGTTGCGTCAAAAGGGACTAAACTCGACCGATTACATCTATATGCCAGCGCATCCTTGGCAATGGTTCAATCGGCTCTCAACTATCTTCGCGGCGGATATCGCCAACCGGCACATTGTCTGCCTAGGCCAGGGGAAGGACATATATCATGCCCAGCAATCGATCCGCACACTTTTCAATATAAGCGATCCGCATAAACGGTACGTGAAAACGGCGCTGTCGATACTTAACATGGGGTTTATGCGCGGCTTGTCACCGACACACATGCTGGCGACGCCCGCCATCAACGAATGGTTGAAGAATTTGCTCGACAGTGACTCCTATTTAGCCGCCAACGGCTTCAGCATCCTTCGCGAGGTCGCGACGATTGGCTATCGCAATCGTTGTTTCAACACCGCCCTCAAGAAGGACTCCCCTTACGAGCAGATGCTTTCTGCGCTGTGGAGGGAAAGCCCCCTTCGGCAGTTGAAAGAAGGGGAACGTCTGATGACAATGGCGTCGCTGCTTCATGTCGATTACAATGGTGAAGCACTCGTGACAGCCCTCATCAATGCCTCGGGGTTAGACGCCGCCGCTTGGCTACGCCGCTATTTTGAATCTTATCTGGCGCCGCTTCTCCACTGCTTTTATGCTTACGATCTAGCGTTTATGGCACATGGAGAAAATATAATTCTAGTTATGAAAGATCACGCTCCGACGCGAGTTATCATGAAAGACATTGGCGAGGAGCTTCGTATTCTAGGCGGAGATCTCAACGTGCCGGAGGAGATTAAGAGGATCTGCATTCAAGTAAATCGCGACATGAAGCACGACTTCATTTTCACCGACGTTTTCGACTGCTTCTTTCGTTACTTGGCTGTAACACTCGAAGAACATCTTGATTTTCCGTCGACACACTTCTGGCAGCTCGTAAGCGAGTCCATCCTTGGCTACCAGACGAAACATCCGGAATATGACGAAAAATACAGGCAGCATGACCTATTCGCTCCAGAATTTCTGCGACGATGTATGAATCGACTGCAGATACAAAAAAACCAGCAAATGGTGGACTTCGGTGATCCGGGAGAATACCTGCACACCGTCGGCACGCTGAAGAACCCACTGGCGGGCATTCGCAAAGTGACCAGTGCAGGTTAAGCTTGAAGGAGGCGCGTATTTTAAATGAACAATGTAGTTAGCCGGTTTTGGGCCAATACCATACCCCCCCCTTGGGGTAAGCAACCCCTTGCGTAAACGCCGCCGCAGCATGTTGCGCGTATCAGGCGCCCGCTCACCAGCGCGTCGCCTGCTTCCATTCTGAAAGGAGGCGCCTAATTTTTTTATCGCCTTCGGGCCGGCTTTCCAGGTGCCGTCAACACTGACACGGTTAGGCGCCCAAAGCTTGATTTGTGTAGACCTCGCTACCTTAAGCATAAACCTCGTCGAACGCCTTCAATCAAGCACTGCGGCCTTGACGCTCATGCTAGGAGATCATGGCCGCGTTGGAGGTAAGTGCGGCTCTAACTTATGGCTAGAAGGGAGCTTCTCATGTACATTCTAGAAACGCCGCGCCTAATCCTAAGGCCACCGTCGCATAGCGACGAGCTTCTTCTACATGAGCTTCATAGCGATCCATTTGTGGTAAATGCCATGTGGGATGGAGTCTATCCGACCCGAGAGCAATCGAAAGCTAAACTACAACAGTTCATCCATCATTGGCAGAGCAATGGTTTCGGCTTATGGATGGTGTTCGTAAAAGGCGAAGGCCAAGTCGGAAAATTCGCAGGCTACTGTGGATTGATGTACAGTGGCCCGTATCTGCCCGAAGATCCCACTAATGTGGAAACCGTATCGTGCCTCCACCTTGCGTCTTCCGGTAAGGGGATCGCCGCAGAGGCCGGCAGGGCAGCGATCCAGTTTGCTTTCGAGAACCTAACGCTCGAGAAGGTCACTTCATTCATTCGCCCAACGAACACGCGTTCGCTTCGGAAAGCACCGAAAGTAGGCCTTCGCTATGTAAGAGACCGGGTCTACAATAACGTAGTTATGCGATATTTTGAAGTGACAGTCTTGACTGCTGTAAAAATCGAAAAAGTCGTCGTTATCTCTTGTTAGTATCATTGTTTCTCGGAAGACGGTGATGCAAGAAACCGTAGGCGAGCGCTGCTCTCGCCCTACGAACTTGCAATCATTCACACCGACGCACCGGCGTGTCCGGAGATGCATGTGCCCTGGAATTGAGAGCTTGTCGGTTCAGAGATAGTTCAGATGGGTCGCTCGGTCTCGCTTCGGGCATGCCCTCGACCGATTTGGCGATCAAATCGCTCCGTTACAGACGGCATGATGTGGAGCTGCCGCGCCGTAAGTGACCATATCTCAGGCGGTAGGAGGAGCGCTTTGCTGAAGAAGCCCATCACACTTGGTACCTTGATGGGGAGTTGCGTGGTTTTCGATTATATCGTCGTGGGTGGTGGCTCCTCTGGATGCGTGATGGCGAGCAGGCTCTCCGCCTATGGCGCTCGCGTGCTGCTCATTGAAGCTGGCCCTGATACGCCGCCGAATGCC